>CAWUUQ010000206.1:0-5592 GCA_963925625.1 uncultured Psychrosphaera sp. | reverse complement strand
AGTTTGCTAGAACGGCACTTAAGCTGCCATTCCCAACACTTTTCTTCGCCCTTAAAAATTTATACCAAACCTCATGAAAGCTCTGAATATTTAATGGTAAGAGCAGAAGTAGAAATTAATGCACCGATGAAACATGTATTGCCGTTTTTTAAGGGCGAAGAAAAGTGTTGGGAATGGCAGCTTAAGTGCCGTTCTAGCAAACTAATTGAAAAACAAGATGCTCATAATCAATCCGTCTACACCGTTATTGATATGCCGTGGCCGTTAAGTGATCGTGACTTTGTTTTTCAAGTTAATGTTCAAGGCTTGTCATTAACACAAGAGTTTTTACCAAACGAGTTGCCGCGTGAAGTTGTTATTAGGTTAACGCCCTTGGAAACACCAGCACTAATAAAAAACACCGGCAAAAACTCGAAGTACGTTAGAGCCACCTCAACCATAAATTATAGACTTGTATCAATAAACACCGAAAAGGAGGAGACTAAACTTAAAACCAAAACTCGGTTATTGATAGAAATGCACACTGATTTTGCCGGCAATATCTCAGCGAGTCTGATTAACGGAAAACTAGCTGAATCAATGGAAGCCGATATTCGCAAATTAATTCAACTAATTGACAAAAATTCACGTTAATTACCATAGACTTGTTTTAAGAGAAATATTATTGTTAAACCCATAAAGGGTGTTACAAGCGACAATAGGATGTCATGTTAAATATTAAACATATCGAGAAGTCATTCCAAAATGGTGACGAAGTAGTAAAAGCGTTAAATGACGTGTCGTTAGAGATTTCAGAAAACGAGTTTGTCGCCTTTATGGGCAGTTCAGGTTCTGGAAAATCCACGTTAATGAACATACTGGGATGTTTAGATACACCAACCCAGGGAGAGTATTTATTAAATGGAAAAAATGTCGCATTAATGTCCGACGAAGACTTGTCTAAAGTCAGAAATGAACATATAGGTTTTATCTTTCAAACCTTTCACCTACTTCCTAAGTTAGATGCCATCGGCAATGTAAAACTTCCACTTCGTTATTCAAATGTTTCAGACGAAGAAGCCACGGCCAGAGCCATAGAGTTGCTTAAAAAAGTGGGTTTAGAACATAGGATGTATCATCGTCCATTCGAAATGTCGGGTGGTCAAAGACAACGAGTCGCCATTGCTCGTGCTCTTGTTAATAAACCGACCGTTATTCTAGCCGATGAGCCTACAGGTAACTTAGACAGCAAAACCTCATCAGAAATTATGGCCTTATTGACAGAACTACATAACCAGGGGCAAACCATAGTAATGGTAACTCATGAAGATGACATTGCCGATTATGCGGAACGTGTGGTGCGAATGAAAGACGGTCAGATATTGTTAGAACAAATAGCGGAGAAAAATGCGGAGCAAAAGAAAGGAGCTCTTAATGCATAAGGTTATCAAAGGTTTTTTTTTAGTCATCCTGCCTATGTTATTACTGAACGCTCATTATTCAGCAAAGGCTGAAGTTCTCGTTACAGGTGAGATAACATCTTTAGAAAAACAAGTCGTTTCGGCGCCTCGCAGTGACAGTTGGCAAACACAAATTCAATGGATGTATGAAGAAGGTGCTATCGCAAAGCAGGGAGATTTAATTGCCGTTTTTGATTCGGGTTCAATAAAGGCTCAAATTAAGCAAAGCGAAGAGCGATTAGCATCTGAAAAACTGCTTTTAAAAAAGAAAGAGTTCGACCTTCAGCAGGGAATTGTTGACGCAGAAGGTCAGTTAAAAGTCGCCATTCTTGAAGTGGAAAAAGCGCATATAGAAGCGGAAATTACCTCACAAGATATTAGTAAATACGACCAAGGAAAAAATCAATTAGCCCTAGAGCGAGCGTTATTGTCAAAAATAAAAGCGGAAGAGAATCTAGCTGTTAAGAAAAAAGAACGGGAAGTAGAGTTAGAAAAACAAGCGTTAACCATTATCAAAATTGAAGAAAGTTTGGCCTATCAAAAACAAACATTATCGAGATCTTCAGTGGTTGCCAATATTACCGGACAAGTGTCACATATGATGCATCCGTGGAATGGAGAGAAAATTACACCAGGCACCATGTTACAACAATCGATGCAAGCCATGTTAGTGCAAGGCCAAGGCGCGTATCGAGTCCAAGGTTGGGTGCATGAAATAGACGTTAATAAAATTGCAGAGAACGACAAAGTTTCAATAAAATTAGATGCTTACCCAGAAACGACATATTTAGGGAAAATAGAGTCCGTAGCCAGTCAATCTGATAAAAAAGAGACGTGGAGCAACAGCGCTTATCACCGAATATTTGTATCATTTGATGTTCAACCTGAGCGTAAATTGTTACCAGGTATGAGCGTTCAAGTCGTAGTTGAAGGAAGTGTACAAATAAGTGGGCAAGGAAGTGCACAAGTAAACGTTCAAGGAAGTCCTCAATGAAAAACCAAAAAAAGCGCTCAAAAAGTTTAGTTTTAATGACACTCACCTTGTCACTAATCATGCTGGTGGGTTGTAACTCTGAGATAAAAAATTCAGACAATATTGCGTCAGAGGCCGTGCTTTCTGCAACAGGTATCTTGATTTCAGAAGAGTCTGCTACGCTTTCTCCACCCAGCATTTCTAGTATGTGGCAGTTCAAATTACAGTACCTAGCAAAAGAAAATACCAAGGTAAAAACCGGTGATGTCGTTATCCGTTTTGATCCTATGCAGTTGCGTAATGATTTAATGAGCAAACAAAGCGAACTCAATGCGGCTATAAAAGAGCTTGAAAAATCGGTACTCGATCAAGAGCAGGTTTTAGAAGACTTAAAATTGGCGCTAGCCGAAGCCAAAATGAACAACGAGAAAGAAAAGCGCAAAGCAGAAATTGTTGATGCAGCGCGGTCGAGAATAGAAAGAGACAAACAAAAAAAGTCATACGAGATTGCACAATTAAAACTACTACAAGCTGAGCAAAGAATAACTAATTTTTATGCAAGTAAATCAATCAATAATGAAGTTTCTGAATCCACAATTAATAGACTTAACGTGGAAGTAAACCGCATCAAAGCAGACATAGAACGATTAAATGTAAAAGCGACAAAACCTGGCATCATCATGTATAAGGCTGACCATCGTGGTGAAAAACCGGCCGTTGGAGAAACTGTATGGCAAGGACGAAGCCTGCTAACCATTCCTTCATTAGATAAAATAGCCATACAAGCTCAATTTGACGAGCCTGATACGAACAAGGTTGCTGTAGGCGCATTAGTAAAAGTCACACTGGATGCCTATCCAGAACACCCATTTATGGGCAAGATCACAACATTAGGGCAGTCATATAAGCATAAGTCACGACAAAACCCTAAAGTTGTGTTTGATGTGTTTATTCAAATTGACAATATTGATATGGAAATTATGAGACCAGGCATGAAAGTCAAAGTAGAGTTAGTGTCTTCAACTGACAGTGTTGGGGAAATATCATGAAGTTACGATTCATCTGCTTCTCTTTAGTCGTTTTACTAAATGCAGCTTGCTCAGAGAAACAAGAAGCCGTTCCAACCTACAAAATAACAAGCTCAAACTTAACGATTTTAGTACCTGGTACAGGCGAGTTAGAAGCAGCAAACTCAAAAACAGTCTCCTCTCCAGGTCGACAGGCAATGACTATAGCTTGGTTAGCTGAAGAATATAAAGAAGTAAAAAAAGGAGAAGTAATCGCGAAATTTGATGGTGAAAAACTGTCTATAGATGCTCGCAAAGAACAACTTGATATGATGATGATTGAAAAGGATATCGTTAAAAGTTATTCGCAAAAATCTCAACGTGAAAATGAAGTTATCGCTGAAAAAGAACTAATTGGTGAAGAGTTTAATTTTGCAAATAGTTATTCAATCGATGATTTAAGGATCTATTCACAGTTAGAAATCATTGAATCTATGGAGAATACAGAGTTTTTGGCCGCAAAGGACGAGTTTTTAGATTGGAAAAAGGGCAGCATTACCAACCAATCGGATAGCGCCGTTGCTGTTTTGGATATTAGAAAAAGTGGCCATCAATCTAAAATGGATCAACACCAACAAGCCTTGTCACTATTGGAAGTAAAAGCGCCATTTGATGGGTTATTGGTATACGAAAAAAATTGGCGAGGTGAATATGCAACGGTAGGGCAAACGGTTTTTCCTGGTAGCACAATTGCAAGAATCCCCAATTTAGAGAGAATGCAGGCGAAAATCTACGTATTAGAAAAAGAAGCCATCGGACTTAAAAAAGAACAAGTTGTTAGATTGCAGCTAGATGCTTTTCCCGAACAAGAATTTAGTGGAAAGATTAATGAAGTGGCTGGATTTGCAAGAACCATACAACGTGGTAACCCAATAAAATATGTAGAAGTAAAAGTAGCTCTTGAACAATCGGGAAGTGATATTTTTAGGCCTGGGCGTAAATTGTCAGCCGCAATCAGCGTTGACGACTTGACGGAGATCTTAGTCGCGCCATTGCAGTCAATTCACAATGAAAATGGCAATAACTTTGTATATCTAAAAAAAGACGATGATTTTATCAAACAAGAAGTGTCAACCGGTGTTAAAAATTTGCACTTTGTAGAGATACTTTCTGGCCTTAAACGAGGTGATTACATTGCGCTAAGTATTCCGGAGGGGAACAAACATGGATAAGTTGAAACCTTTATTACACGATGCCATCCAAGAACTTGCGTCTCAAAAATTACGGACATTATTAACCTTGCTAGGTATGATTTTTGGGGTAGGGGCAGTAATCGCGATGCTAAATATCGGCGATGGAGCCGAAAAAGAAGCGCTTAAACTCATTGATTCTATGGGCGTAAATAACCTAATCATTGATGGGCAACAATATAGTGTTGATGAGCTGAAAGAAATAAGACAAGAATCCTTAGGTTTATCGCTATCAGATGTAGAAGCGATTTCCGCCACTTTGCCATTTGTTACTGGTTATAGTGTGGAAAAACGGTTAAAAACTTACGCGCTTTATAGTGACTTTGGAAAAACGGAATCAGAAAGTGTAGGGATTAATGAAGCCTACTTTCGTTTAGCAAATCTTAAACTGGCGTCAGGTAGAGCTATAAACAGTGATGATATTAGAGACGTCAGTCAAGTTGCTGTATTGGGAGCAGATGTAGCGAAGGTATTATTTCCTAATAAAGATGCTGTTGGTGAGTTAATTAAACTGAATCATGTATGGCTTAGAGTGGTAGGCGTTCTGGCGGCACCTCTGTTAAATAAAGACGAGTTTCAAGGTGTGAAATTAGGTGGTGATCGTAGTCGAGTATTCGTACCGCTGTCAACAAGTTTAAAAAAGTTTAGTTCTGACTACCTGGCAAGTGAACTTGATACTATTAAAGTGGCGATTGCTAAAGACTATAATCCTGTTCTTGCGTCTAAGGCAATTTCCCAGCTACTTAAAGTTAGACATGGCGATACGGATGATTACACGTTAGTGATTCCGTCTGAGCTACTGGCACAACAAGAAAAAACCCAACAGATATTTAATATTGTCATGGCCTGTGTGGCTGGCATTTCATTATTAGTGGGCGGCATCGGCATCATGAATATTATGTTAGCTAATGTATTAGAGCGTA
>CAWUUQ010000205.1:0-20676 GCA_963925625.1 uncultured Psychrosphaera sp. | reverse complement strand
TTCTCGCCATTCAGTATTGTGATTACGCTTTTGACAATAACAAATATAGCTTTGATTACATGCGTTATATTTTGCGAGAGAATAAATCAGCCTGTTTTGGTTTTGGCGCTTCGGTATCAATAGTCACCAGTATTCCATTTTTAAATTTGGTGGTAATGCCAGCGGCAATTTGTGGCGCAACGTTAATGTGGGTTGAACAACTAAGTGAACAAGCGCACGATAGAAGTATTGCTGATCACGAATAAGCCTTAACTATCATTATAATGATCTGCGTTTATACAGATATGCTGTGATATAGAGTTGTTGTACATTGCACATTTGACGATATGTGGGTATTTTAGGGATTAAATAACAATTATAAAATATGGAAAAAGTAGACAAATGAGTGTGTCGCCAAAAAATGAGTATTCAAGTTTAAATTTGATTGAATCTAAAGACGAAAAAAGGTTCTCTTTTGTATTGGGGTTAAGTTTATTTGTGATCCCGTTAGTAACTGCATTGTTAGTTTACTTATTTTTTACCTATGGTTCCGTTGCGCCTAACCAAATTGGTCAAATTGGTGATTTTTTTGGTGGTTGGTTAACGCCTCTTATTGGCGGTTTTATCGCCCTTCTACTCGTTTTTACTATTCGATTTTTGATTCAAGAGTTACGACTAACCCGTTTAGCCGTTGAGAAAAGTGCATCGGTTCAAAACAAAGTGGCTGAAACTCAAGAAAAACTATTAACACGTTCATTTATTAACTTTGAGATGGAATCAAGCGCTAAAGGCTTAATAAGCTTAGTAAAACAAACTGATAACATCTTAAATACAAAAGTGAACGTATACGTTGATATTTTAAACTTTGATAATAAATTGCCTCATGAAACGCGATTATTTAATGTTATTGATTCTTGGAATTTTGACATCGATAATGGCAAGAGTTTTGATATTAAGTTTCGCCACGGTCGAGACAGTAAAGTCATTGCAAAATACTTACACAACATTCACCACGAGTTATACGTTTGTCAGACATTAGTAAAAAATGAAGGCTGGGTTTATATTTCTCCACACGTTAAGTCTATTGCCGAGCATATAGAAGCGATTGTTACATTAAATGCCGTTAAGCTCGTTTCTGATAATGAGATGTGGTTAGTAAAACAGGCCGTGCAAAGTCTTTATGACAAGTTAAGTAACGTGAAGTTAGACGGTGTGATTTTGGGCAGCGAAATAATCGCAAAACTAATCATGGACAAAATTAAAGTATTGATTGAAACATTACCAACGCCAGAAGCCTTTGCTACCATTGATAAAGCAACACAAGATGCAAACGCCGAACAAGATGAAAACAACCTGTTTTAACTAGACGTTTTTACTATACATTTTAACTAGATGTTTTAAATCGCTGTTTTAAACAGATGTATTAGTTTCTGTACTAATCAATAAACCATACTAAGGCCATTAATTTGGCCTTTCTTTTTCCTCATGTTACCCTATTTCCACTATAATTCTAAAATTTAAACTTTAGAACTCTAATAATTTACTTGTTAAGTATAATAATAAGTTAAATCATAATTAACATACAAAAGTGGGTGTCCTTTGATTAGCTATACATTCTTATCAATACTTCTATATTTTATACTTATGCTCGCAATTGGTTATTATGCGATGCGTACTTCAACTGCTGACAACAACGAATACCTTTTAGGTGGCCGTAATGTAAGCCCTAAAGTAACGGCTCTATCTGCTGGTGCATCGGATATGAGTGGTTGGATGTTAATGGGTTTGCCTGGCGCTGCGTTCATAAATGGTTTGGACAGTGTTTGGTTAGCCGTAGGTTTATTAATTGGCGCTTATATTAATTATTTAGTGGTCGCGCCACGTTTACGCGTTTATACCGAAGTGGCAAATGACTCTCTTACCATTCCTGAATTTTTCTCTAAACGATTTTCGCTTAGTAACAGTTCTGTTCGAATAGTCGCATCCATTGTTATTATTTTATTTTTCACTCTTTATACTTCATCAGGATTGGTTGCTGGCGGCAAGTTATTCGAAAGCGGCTTTGGTCTTGGTTATGAAACTGGCGTATTAATTACAGTTTCCGTTGTTATTCTATATACCGTTTTAGGTGGTTTTTTGGCGGTAAGCCTGACCGACTTTGTGCAAGGTTGCATAATGTTTCTAGCTTTGATCATGGTGCCGTTATTTGCCATGGGCCAACTTGAAGGTTTATCTACAATTACAAATTCAATTACGTCTGATTTTGCTACCGAAGTAATGAGTAAAGATGCCTTGGGTTGGTTAGGTGTTTTAAGTTTAATGACTTGGGGTTTGGGCTATTTTGGTCAACCGCATATCATTGTGCGTTTTATGGCCATTAGTTCGCATAAAGAAGTAAAAACAGCAAGACGAATTGGCATGTCTTGGATGACCGTTACTATTATAGGTGCCGTACTTACGGGTATTGTTGGTCTACATTACACTCAACAATTTAATGTTGCGATAGACGATCCAGAAACTATCTTTGTACTATTATCACAAATCCTATTCCACCCACTTATTGCAGGTTGGTTATTAGCAGCAATTTTAGCGGCTATCATGAGTACCGTTTCTTCACAATTATTAGTTTCTTCTAGTTCATTGGTTGAAGACGTATATCGAATTTTCATTAATAAAGAAGCCTCAGATAAAGAGTTACTTTTAGCAAGTCGCTTGTGTGTTGTTTTAGTAGCAGCGGTAGCAACGGGTGTCGCCTTTAATTCAGACAGTGGCGTATTAGATATTGTTTCAAGTGCATGGGCTGGGTTTGGTGCAGCATTTGGTCCTGTTGTGTTATTTGCATTATTGTGGAAACGCATGACAAATCAAGGCGCAATTGCTGGTGTTCTTGCCGGTGCAGCGACAGTGATATTCTGGAAACATGCTCCTATCTTTGCTGATGGCACGGCGTTAGGGTCTGTATTCTACGAGCTATTACCTGGCTTTATTGTTTCATCCCTTGCAATCTATTTTGTCAGTATCAACTCTGATGAGCCGTTAGAAGAAACAAAAGCAAACTTTGATAAAACACAACAGATTGTAAACTCTTAGTAAGGAAGGTTGCCCTTGGAAAAGTATGAAGAACTATTAGTCGCTATACGACGTGTAATAAGAGCAATTGATCTGCGTTCAAAAAAGCTAAGTAAGGATGTTGGCATTACGGGACCGCAATTGCTTGTATTGCAAGAGTTAAGAGCTGAGCCTGGCATTACGGCAAAACAAGTATCTGACCTAGTTAACTTAAGTCAGGCTACTGTTACGAGCATTTTAGATAGACTGGAAGCGAAGTCATTAATAGAACGTATACGAAGTGAGTCTGATAGAAGACGAATTGCTTTATACCTAACCGATGATGGTGCTGTGACATTAAAAAATGCGCCTCGGTCGATGGAAGATAGTTTTATTGAACGTTTTAATACGCTTGAAGACTGGGAACAGTCGTTGTTGTTGTCCAGTGTCCAGCGCGTAGCAAATATGATGGATGCTAATGAATTAGATGCAGCACCCATTTTAAACATCGGTGATATTACCGCACGCTGACGTTCATTTCGTTCTAAAAAGTTATTTTAAGCCGGTCTTGTACCGGCTTTTTTGTGCCTGTAATTTGTACTTCAGTATGCTTTCTGTATGCCTTATTAACCTTCCTTCTTCACCTTGTTGTAACTTTTTCATTACACCAAAATATTACTTAGAACCATAATGATTAGACATCTAAGTACTTCTATGTATAATTTGCAACCTGAATTGAGCAATAGGAAGGTATTAATGAACAACAACTCTTGGAATGACTGGAACCGAATCGTATTAAAAGTCGGCAGCGCACTCATTGCACCAAGTGGTAATGGATGTAGCGCTCATCAATTATTCCCAATCGCACAGTTTATTATTGCATGTAAAGAACAAGGTAAAGAAGTGATATTGGTTTCATCGGGTTCAGTGGCCGCTGGTCGTCACGTTTTTTCAAATCCAGAGAACCCTTCGTTAGTGTTAAAAAAGGCTATGGCTGCGGCAGGACAAGCAGAAATGGTAGCAACTTGGGATAGATTATTTGATTTCCCAACGGCGCAAATATTATTAACACACGGTGATTTAAGGGATCAGGAACGCTATTTAAGTATCCGAGATACTATCCTTACTTCGTTAGAACACGGTGTAATGCCAATCGTTAATGAAAACGACACAGTGACAACAGACCGCTTAAAAGTGGGCGACAATGACAATTTATCAGCGATGGTTGCAGCTGCGGCTAGTGCCGATGCACTGATCATGTGTTCTGACATTAAGGGTTTGTATAATAAAAACCCTAAACTTCATGCAGATGCAGAATTACTTAGTACAGTAAATGAAATTAATAATGAAGTGAAGAAAATGGCTGGCGGTGCGATTAGTTCTACTGGAACGGGTGGCATGTTAACCAAATTACAAGCGGCCGAGAAAGCTACAGCACATGGTATCACTACCTATATTGTCAATGGGTTTGAAGCGGAGACGTTTGCCACTTTAGTACGAGGCGAAAATCCGGGTACTGTATTTACACCTTATAAAAACCCAATGCAGGATGATTTACATTGGTTAACACATACCTCTAGAGCACAAGGCGAAATTATCGTTGATCAAAATGGTGCTGGTAATGTGTTAGACGACGAGAAGAGTTTATCGAGTGACCAACTTGTTGACGTTAAAGGTAACTTTAATATTGGCGATACGGTCCTAGTAAGAAATGAAAATGGTTCACAGGTTGCTAAAGGCGTAGCGAATTATAGTAGCTGCTTAATGTCATATATTTCGGACCAAGAGTCACCTGATGATCAGAATTTCCCAACGATAGATTCGTTAATTGAAGATACAAACATTGCCGTAATGAAGGAAGCAAAATGAGCTATATAGAAAAGATTTCAACAGCAGCCAAAGCTGCATCAAAAAAGTTAGCAATATTATCAGAGACTGAAAAAAACAATGTTTTAACGTCCATGGCTAACAATATTAAAGCGGCGCAAAAAAACATTTTAGAAGCAAACGCGATCGATTTATCCATGGCGGCAGAGAACAACCTAGATGCTTCGTTTGTTGACCGTTTAACATTAAACGAAGAACGCATTGATGACATGGTTACAGGCATAAAAGAGATTGTTGCGCTTGATGATCCAATCGGAAACCGCCGTAAAGTGACTACGCGCCCAAATGGTTTAGAAATAGAAAAAATGCGTATTCCGTTAGGCGTTATTTGCATGATTTATGAATCACGCCCAAATGTAACGGCCGATGCCGGCGCTCTGTGTTTTAAATCTGGCAATGGCGTAATATTACGTGGCGGTAAAGAAGCCTTAAATTCTAGCTTGGCTATTGCTGCGGCGATGCATAAAGCATTGGCTGAGCATAACTTGCCTGAAGAACTTGTTGCAGTTATTGATAACCCTGCTCGTGAATTAGTATTAGAACTAATTTCACAAGTTGACTCTATAGATCTTGTTATTCCTCGCGGTGGTGAAGGCCTAATTAGATTTGTCAGTGATAATAGTAAAATTCCAGTTATCCAACACTTTAAAGGCGTGTGTCATTTATATGTTGATAAAGATGCGGACTTTGAGAAAGCAATTAACATTCTTGAGAACGGTAAAACGCAGAGAACCGGTGTTTGTAATGCATTAGAAGGCTTATTAGTACACCAAGATATTGCCGATGAGTTTTTACCTATTGCTGCTAAGATGTTGCAAACCAAAGGCGTTAAAATAAATGCATGTCAACGTTCACACGGTAATTTCTTAAATTCTGCGATATTGCCATATACGGACTTTGGCCAAGAGTACTTAAGTCTTGAGTTAGCGGTTCGAACTGTTGATTCATTTGAACAAGCGCTTGAGCACATTGACCAGTTTGGTAGTCATCATACTGAAGTTATTTGTACCGAAAATGCCGCTACTGCAGACCTATTCCAAAGAGCGGTTGATGCGTCTGTTGTGATGGTTAATGCAAGTTCACGTTTCTCTGATGGTTCTCAACTAGGACTTGGGGCTGAAATTGGTATTGCTACTTCTAAACTCCACGCATACGGCCCGATGGGTATTGAATCATTAACAGCAGAGAAGTTTGTTGTTAATGGTGTTGGCCAAGTTCGACCTTAGCCTATACCTAATTATTTATCGCTAATAAAAAGCCCTTTCTAGGGCTTTTTTTGTACCCTTTATATGTTACTTTTTACATCTCCACTTCCGCTACAAGCCATTAAAATTAGGCTTTTCAAGCAAAATTATTATTCTGTACTAAACTTTTAGAGACTTTAACAACAACAAAAGCGGGATACTATGAAAAAAGTATTGCAAATGGGGTTGCCTCTAGGATTGGTGGTAATGTCTTCAGTCAGCTTCACTGCAGCAGCTGATATTCGATTTAATGGATTTGCATCAATCGTCGCTGGACAAACGTTAAGCGAAGGAGAAACTTATTTAGGCTACGACAACGACCTATCATTCAAAAATGAGTCTATCTTTGCTATTCAAGCAATGTCTGATTTAGGTGATGGTTTGTCTGCAACTGCGCAAATAGTTGCAGAAGGCCGTGATAACTTCAATACCAAGTTTGCTTGGGCTTACATGTCTTATGAAGTTAGCGACTACACGTCAGTGCGAGCTGGACGATTGCGTCTGCCTTTTTACCTCTATTCAGACTATTTAGATGTTGGTTATGCTTATCCTTGGGTTAGACCTTCAGATGCGATGTATAGCTTACCTTTTAATAATTATGACGGATTAAGTGTTATTCATAATACTTATTTAGGCGAATGGGATTTTTCATTTAACTTTGTAACCGGCGAATTAGAAGATACTTTTTTTAACGACACATCACCGACCGATGGCTCTTTAAACAGCATGTTTGGTTTGGCTACCAGTTTTAGCCGTGAATGGTTTAGTGGTTACTTTACTTACATTCAAGGAAAGGTAGATATACCAGTTGCTGGTATTGAAGATTTTGCTAACTTGACTAGAGCCCTAGGCGCAAGCGAAGAAGCAGCGAATAATATACGTTTAGACGGTGACAAAGGTTGGTTCATGGGCGCAGGCTTTAATATTGACTATGAAAATTGGTCAATTATTGCTGAGTTTTCTCAGAACAAAACTGAGAACTCTATTTTGCAAGAACCCGATAAAGGCGGCTATGTCAGTTTTGGATATCGCGTTTCAGAAAAGTTGATGCCTTTTGTTTTATACGAAGTATTTGAAACAGAGGAAAATACGAGCATCGCCGCTCAAATTCCGGGAACTATCATACCTCCACTTGGGACTGATTATGACGGATTTCCAGCTAATCTAGCGGCTCAAGCGTTAGTAAACCAGGTTAATCGTAACGAATATACAGCAACGTCAGTTGGTATGCGTTATAACTTCCACCCAAGTGCTGTATTTAAAGTTCAGTATACCGCCGTTGACAATAAACTTGACGATGCGGACGACTCTGACACCATCGCTTTTGCCATTGACTTAGTATTTTAGGAGCAGAAAATTATGAAAAAAACGACAATTGCTCTTTTACTAGCCATTTGCAGCAGCAATGTAATGGCAGTAAACGTAATCGTACATCCGTCAAACAGTGATTCTTTAGACAAAAAAGAGATCTCTAGATTGTTTTTAGGCAAAGCTAAATCGTTCCCAGGAGGATCGTCAGCAACTCCCATTAACCAGGAGGAAAGCGTAGCCATAACTGGAGAGTTTAACGATAAGGTATTAAATCGTTCGGCTAGTCAGTTAAAAGCCTACTGGTCAAAACTGGTGTTTACTGGCAAAGGCACACCGCCAACTAAAGCGGCGAGCGATGCTGCGGTTATAGATATGGTGTCAAAAAACCCAGACATGATTGGCTATATTTCTGGTGACGGCGGCGGCGCGGTAAAGGTCATAGCAACTTTTTAGTGAAGGCTAGGTAAATCTGAAAAAGGAAACTTACCTTTGTAATGTTTCCTTTTTTAATGCATTTTTTTTAATCCATATCTGTCGGTTTTACTATAAACCCTTGATATCCATCAAAGTGATACTCTTTAAGTATTGCTAGCTGCTCCTCACTTTCTACATGAGTTGCTATAACCTTAATATCTAAGTTATGTATGGTTGTACATAACGAACCTACAAAATAAGCTTCATCTTTGTTGTTGACGGCAATTTCAGTATAACTGTGGTCGACTTTCACATAATCGGGATGCACAGATTGTAAATATGCCAACGACTCAAAGTGCCGGCCTACTCTATCAATACCAAACTTAACACCTAGCTCAGTAAAGTAACCACACAACTCAAGCATATTTTCTTTATCATTGATAATTGAATCTTCATTAAACTCAAATGCGACTTTATGCAATATACTACGATTATTACGCATTAAATTATAAAGCCATATTATAAAGTGATGGTCTTTTAACGCAGACAAACTTAGGTTAATAGCGTGTGGTTCTAAGGTTTTATTCTGTAACTGCGTAAAAATCTCTGAAATTACCTTTTTATCAAATATGGCGCCTAAGTTATGCTCATTCATTACAGAAACAAAGGTTCCAGACGTAATACTTTCGTGGTCTTTTAGAGTAAGGCTGGTAAATACCTCATAATGATCTGGAACAGAAAAGTTAAACAAAAATGCAGGTTGATGGCAAAATTTAAATGCAGCCTTTTCAAGGGCCTCTTCGATGGCTACTTTAATTTCTTCTCGAGTCGCTATATGGCCACAATCAGTCGGCATTTCGATAACACAGATCCCGCTCGGAATCTCTCGAGAATCATGTAATGCTTTGTCTGCTAACGCTAAAATATCTGACTTGTCCGCTCGGTGTGATACTTTTACCGCACCAGCATTAAATATTTGATTCGTATCAAACAGTTGTTTTAATTCAGGGCTTGAGAAGTAAGTGCTCAACTGTTTAAGCTTTGACTCTACTCTGCGAGCATCTACTTGTTCTGCAATTAAAACAAATTCATGTTCTGAAATTCGACATTTCACGACACGATCATTTTCATCAAACACATTATTGATAAAGTGGCTAATCGCAACAATCATTTCGTCTCGTTTTTGCCAGCCATGTACTTTACACATAGACTCTACATTAGCAATGTCAATAATTACAATAGCCCCATTGCTGGAATCTTTAATCCAAGCATCAAAACGTCGGTCGAAATAAGTCCTATTACCAAAACCCGTGATGGGCTCAATAAACGCCGCTTCTTTTAACTTCTCATGAAGGCGCGCTTTTTCCTCAAATTGCTCCTTAAGGCGCATGCTCATTTTATTTACCGCAACTGTTACATCTCTAAGCTCTCGTGTTGTAGGTAGCGGCAAAGGATCGCCAAAATAATGATCTTGTATTTGTTGTGCTTTTTCTTGGATACGAACTAGAGGACGTAACACAACATTTATGCCATAAGAGCAAATAATAATAACTAACAAGCCCAACGAGCCTAGCCATACACAGGTTCTTACAAACGAGCCCCAGAGTTGTCTATAAGCAAAGCCTGGATGACCACTAATATGGATTTTACCTACTTGACTCCAACCGTTAGTCACTTCACTTTCAATATATGGGATTTTTAAAAAGTCCAGGTCAATAAACCATTGGGGAACATTGTCTAATACCACTGGCATTTCTTTTGTTATAACTTCATCTGTTTGGTACATGATAACTTCAATTTTTTTGTAATAACCGCCATCAAAATAAGCGTTTAAGGTTGAGTCGATCATTACTTTGTCGCCAGACTCCAGGTGCGGTGAAATAGCCATCGTTAGAGAGGTAGAAACATTATCTAAATCCGACTCGAGTTGTTCGGTTAAATACGTTTTTGTGGAGTCAAACTGCAACCACAGTACACCCATTAAGTTAATACAAAACGTTATTAATATTACTACAAGTAGTTCTCTAAATAATGTCATTGTTGGTCCTATTCACCGTCCATGAATTCATTCATGTTGTATCTGTTTGATAAGTTATCCCAATCCGCCATTCTGGTGCTCGAGCTGGCTGCTTTACCTTTACCTTTTTGTTTGTTAAGCCAAAGTTTTTGGCCATTAAATGAGATAATTGGAACCAAATCTTTTCTTTTATAAGCCGGTTTTATTTCACCATCTATATTGTCTAAAATTTGAGGAACAGCCGTTTTGGAGGGATAGTAAGCGAGTACCATGTGGAACTGATTAAGCGTAATTGATTTAACATAAATAAGCCGAAGTTTGTCCATAGGTACGCCTAATTCTAACAAAGTGAAATATTTTGCTACCGCAAAGTCTTCACAATCTCCGCCTCGTAATCCAATAAACTCAATAGGAGTAGCCCAGTAATTCTCTACTCCCCAAAGCTTGATGTCATCGACAAACTCAAAATAATTAAAAAACTGATTAACTTTTTTTAACTTTTCTTTTTCCGATAACCCTTTTTTTTCTACGATCATTTTTCGCCAAGCTATCATCCTCTTAACTGCATCTTCGTCATATTTTTCACGAGTGAATGCAATTAACTTATCCAACTTCAATTTAGAATTTGAATGTATAAGTAAAGAGTAGCTCAATAATAGAAAGGCCGTTAAATAACCTAATATTTTTATCATTAATTGGGCACTTAAGTTTTACCAACCCGCATCCTTTGCATCATTTATCGCATCTTGTTCGTTAACCGAGTTTTCTTCCTGGTTGATATAGTCTTCCATAATAAAAATATGCCATTTTTGTTTTCTGGCCATTTCTGAGGTTTGTGCAATTACGGTCACTCGTCGATTTAATGCATTTGCATCTAAGAGATTCAGGTCTTTTTGTTTTTCTACTTCCAGTGTTTCAGATATTACAATTTCGACTCTTCGGTTTAAATTGTTTGCTTGTTCCGTTTCATCATTCATAACTGGTTCGGTTTCACCTTTGCCATAGGCTTCAATAGATTCGGCATTGATACCGTATTGATTAATAAGCAAATCTACAACAGACTGCGCCCTTCTAGCGCTTAAAGATAAGTTATAATTCGCATTACCCGTTAGGCTTGCGTGCCCAACAACCTTAACCTTTTTTGCATTATAGGTGTTAATAAAATCAGCGACGTCTTGTACCTGAGGCAAATAAATTTCAGAAATGTCACTAGAATCAAGATCAAAGCGCACTGAAACTTTTTTCTCAATTGTCTGTGTTTCCATTACTGCACAACCATATTCGTTTACAACAACGGAAAAACCAGAATTTCCGCATTGGTCAATATCATCAATAATACCATCATGGTCTTTGTCGTTTTCTTCTTGCGATTTAAAATTTAACGAATTATCAAATTCCGCAATTTTGTCACCATCTAATAATTGTGCTCTTATTTTGCTCTTTTCAGCGCCGGTTCTTTCTTGTACATAATTAGCGACGGCTTTAACTCGTTCTTTTGCCATATATTCGTTAAGTAACATATCGCCATCTTTTGATGTATAACCTTGAACTAAAAACGTCCACTGTTTATTGATTGCAAGATTTTCAAGGTAGTCACTTAAGTCTGATTTCTGAAACTCGCTTAACTCAAAATCGCCAGGTGAAAACTCTATTTCTCGACTTAGATCCGTCTTGTTTAGTTGCTCTATTACGCAACCGTCATTATTTACCTGTAAATCTTCTGGCGTTTCGTTACACAGCTCGCGCGCTAAAATTACGCCATCGTTATCGTTATCAACGAGTTTGTTCTTAGCCTCGATTGGCAATGCACGCCACTGGTCTAACTCTTCTATCGTCGTTTGGCAACCAACTAAACTAGAAAGCAGACTTACCATGAAAATGGTTGATATTGTTTTTGTTTTAACGTTCATGTTATTTCCCCGCTACTTGATAATCTTGAGCATCTATTCGCATCGTTGATAATAAAACTCCCATTGCGTTATAAATTCTATAATGGGCAACTAACGCCGTTTGCTCTGCGGTGACATAACTTTTACGAGCCTCAAATAATTCATTTTCAGTAACGAGTAAATCAAGTAAGGTTCGACGTCCTAGTGTAAATTGTTTTTTATGTGCTTCTAAAGTGGTGTAACTGTACTCAACGTGTTTTTGCAAGTACTCAAGCTGCTCTTGCACATATTGGTAACTACTCCAAGCAAATTCGGCACCTTCTACCACTTGGAATTCTGCCGATGTTCTTAAATTTATGGCTTGTTCTTTCTGATAAATACTTTTGATATCTCGTTCTTTATCCGCAAAACCATTAAATAAATTGTAGGTTACGTTTAGTGATATTTTTGATTCGTCAATATAGTTTCCGCCCGCATTGTTAAACTCGTTATGAGAATGGCTGAGGCTTAAAGAGACCTTCGGATAGTATCCGCTTCGAGTACCTTCTAACTGCGCTTGGGCCGCTTTTATATCTGAGATCGAAGCTGCAATCGTTGGATGTTGCATGCGAGCAGCTTCAATAAATTCTGCTTTGGTATTTGGCAAAGCACTTTCATCTGGTAATGGCAACACGAGCTCTTTTGGTGCTTCACCCACTAACCTAAAGTATGCGGCTCTAGCATCTTGCAACTGGTTTTTTGCTGCTAAAAGATTCGCATTTGCTCGGGATAAACGGCCTCCAGCTTGTGATAAGTCTGATTTTGAGCCTAATCCACTATTGGTACGTTCTTCTATTTGGGCATATATTTCATTATGCGATTGAAGATTTCGCTCCGCCAGTTCTAAAATCTTCTCCGCTACCAAAAAACTAGTATAGGCTTTGGTTACATCTAAGGCCGTATTTTCAGCACTGGCCATTAACGTATAAAATTCAGCTTTGGCTTCTGCTTTTGTACGTTTTACGTTCTCGGATGTAAAAAAGCCGTCAAACAAAATTTGTTCAATTGAAATTCCGTAACTAACCGGTTCAAAATCATCATCTTCTCGTTCGAGTCGACTTTGTTGGTTGTCTCTGGTGCCAATGCCTGCATTAAAATAAGCATCAGCCGTAGGGTACCAGCCTGACTTAGCTATCTTTACATCTTGCTCAATGCTCTTATATTGATAAAACAAAGATCTTATTTCAGGATTTATTTCTAATGCTTGTGCAACCGCTTCTTCTAATGACTTAGCGGAGGCGCTATTCGCATATGATGTGATTAGTGTCGCAACACATAACAAAGGAATTTGACGTTGTAGCTTCATAAAATTTAACAATCCTTTAACTTAATCTAGTTTACCAATTCGTTTTCATTCGTGATTTGGCTTTATTTTTCTCGCATTGCAATATGTTTAGCTCTTACAATAGGCTTTAACAGGTAATCTAGTACTGTCTTTTTGCCCGTAATTACGTCTACACTTGCTGTCATGCCGGGGATGATAGGTAACGGTTTGTTATTCTTATCTAAATACGTTTCATCCGTCCTAACTTTAATGTAGTAGTAACTTTCATCTTTTTCATCTTTTATTGTGTCGGCGCTAATATGTTCTACTTTTCCTTTTAACCCGCCATAAATTGCAAAGTCATAGGCGCTCAATTTAATAATGGCATCCAAACCCGGCCGTAAAAAAGCGATGTCTTTAGGATCAACTTTTGCTTCAACCACAAGACTATCTTCTATTGGTACTATTTCTAAGAGGTCCATGCCTGGCTGAATAACGCCACCAACGGTATTAATATTGATCATTTTTATTGTGCCGTGCACTGGCGAAACTACGGTGGTTCTTTCTAAACGATCTTGAAGTGAAACCATGACTTCATCGATGCTATTAAGTTTGTCCTGTGTTTCAGCTAACTCCTCTTGCGCTTCATTACGAAACTTAGAGAATATTTCTTTGCGTTTATTGGCCGACTCAAAAATTTCTGACTGCAATTTAGGGATAAGTATTTTAGCGCCTTCTAGTTCGCCTCTTACTTCGTTGCTTGATCGCTGGAGCTTGATTACTTCTACTTCCGAAACGACGCCGTTTCTTGCCAAAGGAACCGTAATAGCAATTTCTTTTTTAACCAATTCATAACTGCGTTCTAAAAACTTCACTTTAGAATTGAGTTCTTCTAGGTTGGCTTTTTTCTGGTTCATTTGTTGATCTAGAATTGTGGTTCTATCTAATAGACCGCGTAATCGTTCTTTATAGACAGAGCGTTGTTGTTCTATGATTTCTAACGGAATCGTGTCGTCAAAACTACTTATCGGCAATGAATTATTTTCGTCAATAAATATCTTAAGTTCTTCAAGTGACATGACTTTAACTTGTTCAATTTCAGTTTTTAGGCGATGGGTCCGCGCTCGTAAACTATTTTGTTGCGTGGCTTGTTCGCGATACTCAGACAAAAACTGTGTGCTGTCGATACTTAAAAGTTTCTCACCTAGTTCAACGAGTTGCCCTTCTGTGACTGCTATTTCTTTTAATATACCGCCCTCTAGATTCTGTATGACCTGAATTTGTTGGGAAGGTATTACTTTACCATTCCCTACAGTTACTTCGTCGATCTCAGCAAATGCCGCCCAGATAATCGCGGTGGTAATAATGATTACCACTAAATACAAAACAAAACGCGGCTTTTTAGGGCTCGCTAATAATAATGCAGCATTTATGTCATCAACATACTTTAGCTCTTCTTGGGAGATTGATTTACTTCTCATTTTTTATCTCCCGATGGCGTACTTTGTAATTTATTCAAAACGTCTTTTTTAGGTCCGTCAGCCACAATTCTACCTTGTTCAATTACGATAATACGGTCACACAAATCAAGCATGCTAAATTTATGGGTGATTAATAAGAAGGTCTTATGCTGAACTAAAGCTGCTAAATGTTGTTTTAGTTTCTGCTCAGTCAGACTATCCATATTGCTTGAGGGTTCGTCTAATACTAGAACCGGCGGATTAAATAATAAGGCTCTAGCCAAGGCAACAGCCTGACGTTGTCCTCCAGATAAATAACACCCTCGTTCCCCAACTTGCCTGTCTAGACCACTTGAATCGGAGTCTGTAAAGTTTGTTACACCAGCATGGCGAGCCGCTCTCAAAACAAGCTCATCATCTACGTGCGGAACCCCTAATGTTATGTTGTCTCGAATGCTGCCATAAAAAAGATTGATGTCCTGAGGTAAACAGCCTATTTTCTGACGTAAATCAGCCGGATTAATTTGATTTATATCAATGTTATCAATCTTGATCTGGCCTTCTATAGGCTTATACATACCCAATAACAGCTTTTCTATTGAGGATTTACCTGCGCCGATTCGACCAATAATCCCTACTTTTTCTTTGGCTTTAATAGAAAAAGAAACATCATGCAAAATTTCAACTTCGTTATTGGGATAACGAAATGACACATGGCTAAACTTAAGTGCGCCATCAACATAAGGTCGATGTAAAAATTTGTCGTAACGCTCACTTGGTAACTTCATTAAGTCATCTAGTGTTTTAAATGCAGATTCAGCTTGATTGTATCGAGTCGCCAACAGTGCAACGCTACTAAATGGACCTAAAGCTCGGCTTGTTAACATGACGCAGGCAATTAATGCCCCCATACTAATGTTCCCTTCCATAATCTGGTAAACACCAACAACTATAATAATGACGGAAGTAATTTGGTTTAAAAACGCAGTGATACTAGACACCGTTGAACTGTACTGTTTAATTCTTAAATTCCACGCTGCAATATGACCAATGAGTTCTTCCCACTTGCTTTGAAATTGGCTTTCCGCACCATTAATTTTTATTGTTTCAGCACCCGACAAGGTTTCGATTAGATGTGCATTTTTTTGCATGGAAAAACGAGAGCCTTTTTCCACTTCTTGTCTGATCTTCTTTTTCATCCAAAGCGAATAAACCATCAGGATTAAAATCATGACAACGGGGATAAATGCAATGGGACCGGCGATTACAAATAAGATCGAAATAATTAATAAAGCAAAAGGTACATCAACCAAACCCGCGATGGTGGCTGAGGTGATAAACTCTCGAATAGAGTCAAATTCTTGAACGTTACGAGCAAATGCACCTATCGATTGTGGTCGACTCGCCATTTCTAGATTAATGACTTTTGAAAAGACTTCTGACGACAATAAAATGTCCGTTTTTTTTGCCGCCAGTTCTAATAAATAGGCTCTTG
Source organism: uncultured Psychrosphaera sp. (assembly GCA_963925625.1). GTDB lineage: Bacteria > Pseudomonadota > Gammaproteobacteria > Enterobacterales > Alteromonadaceae > Psychrosphaera. Next base: position 4,629 of record CAWUUQ010000205.1, on the reverse strand, counting down.
TTTCTTTAAGCGTAAAATCGAGTATTAAAACGAGTAACATTCCTATGGCTAATACCCACAATGTTTCAAACGCTAAGTTTGGCACGACACGGTCATAAACATTCATTACGAATAAGGGTGAAGCAATGGCAAATAAGTTAATAAAAAGCGAGGCGATTAAAACGTCTCTATATAACGGTATTGACTTTTTCATTACAGACCAGAACCAGTGGCCTTCAGCCTGAGTTAACGTCTCTTGGCTTCGCTCGTCAAATCTATGTTTTTTTCTAACAAAAAAACAAAAACCAGCATACTGAGACTCTAACGTTTCAAGTTCAATACTATCATCGCCGCCATTAGCCTGTGACCAAACAATTTTGGCATGATCGTCTGCGTATTCGAGCAACACACAAGCCTTACCGTTTTTTAGTATTAGAATTGCTGGCAATAACAAGGGTGAAATATCAGTTATCTTTTTTCGTGAGAGGTGCGCGTCTAAACCAGCGCGAGAGGCCGCCCTTGGCACAAGCTTGGTATTTAGTTTACCATTGTCTAGAGGTAAACCTGCAGTTAATGCGTGTGTTGAAAATGGTTTGGCAAAATATTTTGCCATAAAAATAATACAGCTTAGTAGTGGATCGTCTCGCTCCGCTTGTAACTCAAGCTCTTCCGTTAACTGTGTGTTTACTGTCATTTATTACCTTAATGCTCGCCTCTATGCTTATAAAGGCGAGCGCACATTCATAGTTGATTAAAAGTCCTTAGTAAAACTTTGATCAAGTAATGACTTAATGACATCTTCATTTCCGCCATATAATCCCACTAAATCAATTCCTGTTAGTGTAATTTCAGATTCAACTTTGCCATCCAGATTCGCATCAACACTTATTTTTGTGTCCTGTCCATCGGCTGACACTGATAGATAACTACTTAACGGATCTTGCTCAGAAAGTTGAGCATCTTGTAAAAGATCTGATAAATCTAAATGCTCTAATACGCCTTCCAAGCCAGACTCTTCACCTAACTCTTGGATAGTGTAGTTATTCACTTCCGACTCGTTGGTTATCAACAGTTTAAATATTTCTGCTTCATCAGATGCAGAAACAGGTTTATCTGTATTCACTAAGTTTATAATTTTAGTAGAAGAATCAGAATTTGCATGATTTGTTGGACGAACTGCAACTTCTACAAAATCGACTCTCTGATCTGTTGAGATTGATAGAGTTGTCTTTGCGTTATAGTCTAATTTCCAACTACCATCTTCTTGGCGCTCTCCCATTGCCAATTTAGCTTCTTCAGGTAATCCGGTTAGAGTGATTTCAACGTGTTCCGAGGCTTCTGGTCTAGAAATAGCAGCATCAATCGTTAGCTCATATTCATAAGAATCCATCTGGTTTAGTTTAAAGTTGTCAAATTCTAAGCCTACATCATTGTCCCATGAGAACAGTCCCATGCTCATTAGTGCAGGAGTGAGAATAACCGTTGATGATAATTCGGTGTCATTTGCAGAGCTCGATATTATCTTAGTATCAGCATCTACTTTAACACTTAAAGCAACTGGACCTGACTCTGTGTCCGCCGCTTTATCAACGCTTGCCAATACGCTTTCTTGGCCACCATGGATTTGTATAAGACGCAGTTCATTAAGGCTATCTGCTCCCATACCATATTCGTTGTCTATCCATTCCAATTTAAAGTAATTTAATGGATTTTCATAACCAAATACGATACCAACACCGTTGTTAACAGGCGTTGCAGGAACTTCGTCTAATGTAGAGAAATTACTTCGCGGGTCGACTGTCACTTGCAACTCATAATTTTGTGAGTCATGACTATTTCCTACAGGTTCAAACTTAACAAACGTACGGTCGCCTTCACCTAGTAATGCAATATTTTGCGCTTGTAGGTCGATTGCTGAACTATCACTTTCAAATGAATCTGTGACCAACTGTGTTTCTTCTAAGTCGGCACTGACAGAAAGGATGTCGATCACTGGATCTACATTTACGGTAAATGGAATTGAGTTGCTAAAGTTAACGCCATCATCACTCAATTGAATTCCAATTATTGCGTATAACAGTCCAAACTCATCCGTTCCAGGTGTAAACACTAAGTTTCCAGCATTTAATTCAGTAATTGCGATTTCATCACCCGCACTTACTGGATTTCCGTTGAGCGTTAGGCTGCCATTTAAAGGCAAAGTAGTAATCTTAATGGCGGTTAAAGCATCACCTTCAATATCAGAGTAGACAAAATCTGATGATGAGAATACATGCGGAACATCTTCGTCGATAGTTACTGACGTTGCCAATGCAATGACAGGATCATTAACGCTATCAACAGTGACCGTTACCGTTGCTGTTTCTAAAACACCGCCTGATAATACTGAATACTCAAAAGTGTCGGTTCCAGAAAAGTTAAGCGCCGGCGTATACAATACCGTTCCATCTGGCAGAACAACTGCAGTGCCATTTGAAGGTAAATCAGAAATCGTAACGACATTTACCGTATGTTCAAATGTATCATTTGCCAATACATTAAAAATAGTTGGCGTATCTTCGTCAATTGTTACAGCATCAGCCTCAATATCAACCACCGGGCGCACTGTAATGCTAATGGTTTGACTAATTGTATTACCTAAAGGCGTTGTTGCCTCTAATGTAATATTTTCAGAGCCATTCCAGTCGGCCAATATTGGTGAGATAGTCGCAATGCCATTTTGATCTACATCAACCAATAAGTTTGTGCCGCCAAGAACCGTAACGTTAAGCAAATTACCCGTTAACATAATATCTGCAAAACTGTTTGAGACATCTAATGTATAAGGTGTTGAGTCTTCATCTAAGATTATTGGTTCAATGGCCACTGGTGTTTCTGCCGTGCCAGTCACATTTAATGTGACTGTAGACTGACTACCGTCATTTAATGTTACGACAATGACGTCTTGTTTAATTTCACCAGCTTCTAGTTTTTGAGCTTCGCTGTTAAGGGTATAACTCCAGACTCCATCGGCGTCTATTGTTAAATCACCATAATTACCTGCCACAGTTGTCACAACAAATGCTAAGTCTGTATTATCAACGTCGGTCGCTAATAATTGGCCTGTAACGTTTGGTGTAATATCTTCAACCACTGCTCCAGAACCCGTGGTAATGACCGGTAAGTCATCAGTTCCACTAAAGTCAATTTGCACTGTCGTCGTGCTGCCGTCATTTAAATTTATTGTGTAGTCTTCACTTACTTGTTCACCATCAGCTAATGCTTCCACGCCACTGCCAGCTGTAAATACCCATGCTCCAGTATTATCGACTGTAATAGAACCATATAGACCTGTAATCGTTTCAGGTGTGAAAGCTAGAGAAAGGTTGTCTGTATCAGAGGCTGTTAATTGCCCAGCAACCATTGGAATAACATTTTCTATAATTGTTCCAACTCCGGTACTGATCACTGGCAAGTCATCGGTTCCTGTCACTGAAATAGTAATAGACGTTGTACTTCCATCATTAAGTTGCACGGTTAATACATCGGTTTGTGTTTCACCTTGTTCTAAGGCTTGTGCATTGGCATTAAGTTGATAATCCCAAATACCATCTGTGCCGATTGTTAGGTCTCCATAGAGGCCATTAACCGTTGCATCAACAAACAATAAGTCAGCGTTATCAGCATCGGTTGCAGTTAGCAGGCCATTGATACTTGGCGTAATATCTTCAATGACTGCCCCAACGCCTGTTGAAATAATGGGTAAATCATCTGTCCCTGTGACCGAAATAGTAATAGAGGTTGTACTGCCGTCATTCAATTGTACGGTCAATACATCGGTTTCTGTTTCGCCCTGTTCTAATGCGTTTGCATTAGCATTAAGCTGATAATCCCAAGTACCATCAGTCCCTACCGTTAAATCACCATAAAGGCCATTTATCGTTGCATCTACAAACAATAAATCGGTATTGTCTGCATCGGTTGCCGTTAGTTGCCCGTTTACGCTTGGCGTTACATCTTCTATAACTACACCAACACCTGTAGATATAACTGGCAAATCATCTGTTCCAGTTACCGCTATTGAAACAGTTGTAGTGCTACCGTCATTTAGTTGAACGGTAATTACATCAGTTTGCGTTTCGCCCTGCTCTAATACTTGTGCATTCGCGTTTAATTGATAATCCCAAACACCGTCAGTGCCAATTGTTAAGTCGCCATACAGACCATTAACCGTTGCATCAACAAATAATAAGTCTGCATTATCAGTATCGCTTGCCGTTAACTGACCATTAATACTTGGCGTTATATCCTCTATAACAGCACCAATACCCGTTGATATTACTGGTAAATCATCTGTTCCTGTAACGGCAATAGACACTGTCGTAGTACTACCATCATTAAGTTGCACAGTCATAACATCGGTTTGAGTTTCGCCCTGTTCTAATACTTGTGCATTGGCGTTTAATTGATAATCCCAAACACCGTCTGTGCCGATTGTTAAGTCGCCATATAATCCATTAACCGTTGCATCAACAAACAATAAATCAGCGTTATCAGCATCGGTTGCTGTTAACTGCCCATTGATACTTGGGGTAACGTCTTCAACAACTACCCCAACGCCTGTTGTTATAACTGGAAGATCATCGGTACCGGTTACTGTAATCGTTACTG
>CAWUUQ010000204.1:0-8782 GCA_963925625.1 uncultured Psychrosphaera sp. | reverse complement strand
AGCAAGAGCACCAAAGAGCGTTGTTGATGGACCAGGAATAGTTTCTGCCAAATCAAAACGATCAGTGTCTTCTGTTTGACAAAAATACAAAGAAGCATGCAACTCTTGGAGCACTATTAATTTTGCACCTTTACTTGCGGCTTCTTTAATTCCTTGAATCGCTTTGTCTAAATTATGTTGCAGATCGCCAGTATTACTTTGTTGTACTAACGCTATATTTAAAGTTTTTTCTGTCATGTTAAACGCTCAGTTATTTAATCACGTTTGCGGGAATTTGCATGGTTAAACAATGCAAACTTCCAAATTGTTTTATTACGGTACGACAATCAATGCCGATGACTTTTCTACCAGGGTGTGCTGCAGCAATAACAGCCAGTGCTTCATGATCTTGTTTGTCATTATAAGTTGGGACCAGCACAGCGCCATTTATAATGAGATAATTGGCATATGTAGCAGGTAGTAATTCGCCTTCATTATCAAATATTTGTTTTGGCATAGGTAGCGGGAAAAGTGAGTAGGGTTGATGGTTAATATCAACAAAGGCCGCTAATTCCTGCTCCATTTTATTAAGTTCATTAACGTGTGGGTCATTTGGGTCGGTACATTGAACATACACAATCCCTTCAGGGGCAAAACGTGCAAGTGTATCAATGTGTGCATCGGTATCATCACCCGCCAGATATCCATGTTTTAACCATAATACTCTTTGCATGCCAAGCGATTGAAGGAGGCTTGACTCAATTTCTTGTTGGGTCATATGGGCATTACGATTTTTGTTTAACAAACATTTTTCTGTTGTTAACAGTGTGCCGCGACCGTCACTTTCTATACTACCACCTTCAAGTATTAACTCTTTTTTCAGGTGCGTTGTGGGTACACAAAACGATTGTTGTAATAGGTGCGAATTAATTTCGTTGTCTAAATTAGCACTATATTTTGAGCCCCAAGCATTAAAAGTAAAATCCAGTAAACACGTTTTTATCTCAGTAACTTTATGCTCCTTGTTGGCTGCAGGTGCATTGATCAGCGTAATAGGACCATGATCGCGTGCCCAGGTATCATCACAAGGTGCAATAAACCAACGTACGTTATCTAAATTTACATTGTTCTCATTAAACAACTGAATAACTTGTACTTTTAGCGACTGATCATGACAGGCTATTACTAAAAGTTGATAATTAGTAATTGCTTTTGACAGGTTTACATAAACTTGCACAATGTCATCCAGAAATGGCTGCCAGTCTGTTTTTTCATGTGGCCATGTTAATAACACGGCAGATTGTTCAGACCATTCTGAAGGAAGGAAATAGGCCATTTAAATTATTTCTCTTTTTCTCTTTGTTGCGTTTTTTTCAGCAGTTGTTTTGACTGTTGATGTAATGATGCGCGAACAATTATTTCACGATCTTCATCGCGGACTTTGTGGAAGGCGATTTTATATTGAAGTTTGTCTTCAAGAGAAGTGGTTTCTATTATTTTTCCTAAACAAAACACCGCAGCAGCATCATCACTAAAAAACAGTTTACATATTAGCCAATTGTTGTCCGTAAACGGTTGCTCTTGATTTGTTTCCGAATGCTCAATTTCAACTATAAAACCACCGCCACCATAACTGACGGTTTTTAGTTTTTGGCATTCTTCATCTTGTGATTGAAGAATGTAACTCATCATTAAATCGATTTTTCTGCTTTGAGCTTTTAAATAATCCGCTAATGGTTCAATTGCGTCACCCAATTGGCGGAGCGGGCGAAGCATTGTTTGTTCTACGCCTTTCATTTCTGACGCAAGCTTATACGGCAGCGGTATCATTGCTTCAAAAGTTATATCATCAGGGCAAGTCTCTAATAATCCGCCATTGGTTACATTGACGTCTATTGCGTGATCAATCTGAAAATACTCATTAAACAAACTGTGATCTTGTTCAGTCATATTCGCTCGCATTATTTTTATATTACTCAAAGTATAGGATGCAAAGCACACACCAACATACTGCAGGCGCTTGTACTTTTATAGTGAAACACATATTATCGAACCTTAACCTTTCCTTCACCTTTTAAATTAAAAAGATTCAAAACCTTAGATGAATTTACCTATAAGTTTCGTTATCGCTCACCGATATTCTCAAGCCTCAAAAAACGGTAAATTTGTAGGCTTAATTTCGCTGTTCTCCAAAGCTGGCATTATGTTAGGCGTAATGGCATTAATTATAGTCATTTCCGTGATGGATGGTTTTGAAAATATTCTAAAAGAAAGAATACTTGGCAGTGTCACACATGTTTCCATAAGTATGCCAAGCGATTCACCGTTAGAGTTTGACTACATTGCTGAGCGAAAAAAATTAGCAAGTCTGCCAAACAATATAGAACAACAAATTACACAAGCCTTGCCCCAATTAAACAACACTGCAATTCTTCAATTGCCAACGGATCTAAGAGGAATTCAGGTTCAAGGGTTATTTAGTAATGAAACAATTCCTCAAGGTTTATTAAACGCTGCATCGTTAAATGTGTGGCAAACAATGTTTGATAACAAATATAGCGTAATAGTAGGTCGATATTGGGCTTTTGAGCATGGCCTAAGGGTTGGCGAACGAGTAAGGATCATAGCCAGTGGTGCTTCACATTATACACCATTAGGCAGAATGCCAGCACAACGAGTTTTTACCATTGCGGGCTTCTTTGAAACCAAAAGTGATATTGATCAACAAGTTGTTTTTGTTAATTCAAATGATTTAAATCGAATAATCAAACGACCGGTTGAAAGCGCTCAGTCTTTAAAACTGGTCTTGGCCGAACCCTTTGATGCTAAGGATATAGAGTCTCAACTTACTGCTATCTTCCCACTAACCGATTATACGTTATCCAATTGGCATGATACCCATGGGAAATTATTTGATGCGGTGAAGATGGAAAAAAATATGATGTGGTTTATGTTAAGCCTTATCGTTGCAGTGGCGGCTTTTAATATTGTTTCGGCTTTGGTTATGATGGTGACACAAAAACAAGCTGAAATAGCCATTCTAAAAACGTTAGGGTTAAACCAAATTCAAATAGCTAAGATATTCACACTTCAAGGTACCTATAACGGTGTTGTTGGCACGGTCATTGGCGGTGTATTGGGATGTCTTATTGTGTTAGGACTGAATGATTTTATGTTGGCAACGGGAATAAACCTGTTAGGTGTTCCAGGTGTTGGTTTGCCAGTAAGTTTAAGTATTTATAAAGTTTTGTTAATCGGAAGCTTTTCTATTTCACTTGCTTTTTTTGCAAGTATTTATCCAGCGATTAAAGCGGCTAAATTAGCACCAGCGGATGTATTAAGATATGAATGATGGAAATAAGGAAACACCCATGAGACCGTCTCAGCCTATTCACAACAAGGTCTCAAACACGACAGTGGTTAGCTGTGAAAATGTGACTAAGGCTTATTCAGAAGCGATCACCACACAAGTACTAAAGGGTGTAGATTTGTCTATAGAGCAAGGTGAACAAGTTGCCATTTTAGGTCAGTCAGGTTCTGGTAAAAGCACTTTGTTGCATATTATTGGTTTGTTGGATAAACCAACAAGTGGTGAAGTTAAGCTTTTAGACCAAAATGTCGCTTTGTTTTCAGATGCGGAAATGGCAAAATTTAGAAATGACAATGTTGGCTTTATCTATCAATTCCATCACCTGTTAATGGAGTTTTCGGCGTTGGAAAATGTCATGATGCCATTACTCATTAAAGGTACCGACAAATCTATAGCCATTAAAGAAGCAGAAGAGTTGCTGACTACCGTTGGCCTTGCACATCGATTACATCATCGCCCGGATCAATTGTCTGGAGGAGAACGCCAACGAGTTGCCATTGCACGAGCCTTAGTAAATAAACCCAAGCTTGTTTTAGCTGACGAACCAACAGGTAATCTAGATAAACAAAATGCCCAACAGGTATTTGACTTGTTTTTAAAGGTCAACCAACAATACGGGACGGCACTCGTGGTAGTAACACACGACCAAACGTTAGCAGAACGTTTTAACCGGATAGTAAGACTTGATGACGGTTTGGTAGTTTAGGTCAATGAAAAATAAACAAAACAACCGTTTGCATTCTTGGAGCCTTTCTTGGCAACTGGCTTCACGATACTACGCGACAGGCGTTCAGAATAGTTATGTGCGGTTTATCAATAGAGCGTCTCGTGTTGGGTTTGCGCTTGGTGTTGCGGCGTTAATTATTGGTTTGTCGGTGATGAATGGCTTTGAACGAGAGCTTAAAAATACGCTTCTATCAGTTATTCCAGATGTTGAATTTAAATCGGTTAGTGGTGTTTTGTCCAATTGGCCAAAAACGTCAAAGGAAATACAAAGAAATGGACATGTTACGGGCGTTGCACCTTATATAGACTTAAATGCAATGGTTCAAAAACAAAACTCAATGGAAGCTGTTTTGTTAAAAGGTGTTAACGCCGATTTGGAACCTTCGGTAAATGCAATTCCTAGCTCAATTAAAAGTGGTCTTTGGTTATCTAGTGCAGAATCAATCGGTCATCAAGAGGCAGTTGTTGGTCATGGTTTAGCTAAAAAGCTCAATATAAAACTGGGCGACTCTCTTGAATTATTAGTGCCAAAAATATCTGAAGGAAACCGCCTTTCCGCACCAGAGTATTTAAACTTTAATGTAGTTGGAATATATCAAGTTGGTGGCCAGATGGATTACGGACAAGTCTTTGTAAAATTAAGTGATCTGCAAAAAAACCAAGGGTTAACTCCACTTCAGGCACAAGGCATCAAAGTTTCCTTAGACGATCCTTTTAACGCAAATAGACTTGGCATGATGATCGGTAATTCAATATCAGATTACGTTTATGTGCTTGATTGGTTTAGAAGTCAGGGTCATGTTTACAACGATATTGTTATGGTTAAAGACATTATGTACTTAGTGATGGTTTTGGTGATGGCTGTTGCTAGTTTTAATATTATTTCGTCTTTATCAATGTCGGTTCAAGAGAAGTATAGCGATATTGGTATTCTGAAAACATTAGGGTTATCTCAAAGAAGTGTAAAGCATGTGTTTGTTTTGATGGGACTGTTAACGGCGTTACGTGGCATTTTTTGGGGATTATTAATTGGAGTATTAGTTGCTTATTATTTACCGGCTATTTTCCAAGCTTTAGAAACTTTGTCGGGCATGACTGTATTAGATGCAGACGTATATTTTGTTGATCATTTGCCGAGTGAAGTGGACAGTCTTCAAGTTCTAGTGATAGCAGTCACGGCGTTGTGTATTGCGTTCCTAGCCTCATTATACCCAGCATCAAAAGCATCTAAATTAAGACCAGTAGAGCTATTAAGTTAGCTCTACTGCTTTACGTCTCATTATTCTTCAATGTTTACTGGCTAATGTTAAGCCAATTTCCAGTGACACGTCTTGCCAGCAAAAAATGGCACAATAGGCTCGCCATTTGGCAAAGTAATTGTTTCAGGAATCACCCAATCTTGTTTTACTAAAGTTACAGTGCCTTGATTTCTTGCTAGTCCGTAAAAGTCGGCACCATGATGTGAAGCAAATCCTTCTAACTTGTCTAGTGCGCCTAATTCATCAAATACATGGGTATAGAGTTCTAATGCAGACCAAGCGCTATAACATCCCGCACAACCGCACGCATTTTCTTTTTTAGATTGTTCATGTGGAGCAGAATCAGTTCCCAAAAAGAATTTCTTATTGCCTGTTGCAACAACGTTTCGAAGGGCTTGTTGATGTATGTTTCGTTTAAGTACAGGTAAACAATAATTATGCGGTCGAACACCACCTACTAATAAATCGTTACGATTTAATAACAAGTGTTGAGGTGTAATAGTGGCCGCAACATTGTCACCGGCAGCAGCAACAAAGTTTACTGCGTCTTCCGTCGTAATATGTTCAAACACTATTTTTAAGTTTGGAAACGCCTTTACAATGTGTTTTAGCTTTTGGTCGATAAATACTTTTTCGCGATCAAATATGTCAATGTGATCATCGGTTACTTCGCCATGAATTAACAACAACATGTTTTGTTTTTGCATTTCTTCAAATACAGGAAATAATGCTTCTAATTGACTTACAGCTGCATCAGAGTTAGTTGTTGCTCCGGCTGGGTATAATTTTGCGGCTACTGTTCCTGCGGCTTTTGCATCAATAATATCTTCAGTTGTGGTGTTGTTTGTCAAATAAAGTACCATCAAAGGTTCAAAATTACTGTCAGTTGGACGAGCAGCTAAAATTCGATCACGGTAATCATTTATCATTGTTGCATTAGTAACGGGCGGTACTAAGTTAGGCATAACGATAGCTCGATTAAAACAACGAGCTGTTGCAGCAACGGTTTCTTTTAGAATATCGCCATCTCGAAAGTGTAAGTGCCAGTCATCGGGTGTTTGAATGGTGATTTCGGTCATGGAGACTCCATATAAAAGGTTTAGTATTGATTTTGTTGTTGAATATTTGATTGTTTAAACTTATTTTTTATCTTCAGTTTTATTATCCGCATTTGCCTTTCTGGTTGCGATGCGTTGTTGCCAAGTTTTGGCTACAGAATAACGCCACATTAGGTCAATCCCAACAAACCCAATAATGGCTGCTATTGATGCTGCAACTAAACAGCCAGTGATAAAGGCAGGACCAATCGTCGACAAACTGGCCATTAACCAATCCCAACTAAGCTGAAACTCAAAATGTTGTTGTTCTCCACCTAAAATCCACTCGCCTAAACGATAACAACCGTAAAACAATGGTGGCATAGTTAATGGATTACTGACCCAAACTAATGCGACGGATAAAGGTAAATTTACTTTAAAGATAATAGCGCCCATTGCAGATAACCACATCTGAAAAGGAACAGGAATGAACGCATTAAACAAACCTAGCGCAAAAGCGCCACGGGCAGAGCGTCTATTTAAATGCCATAAGTTGGCGTCATGCAACAACTCGCCAAACATATTAACGGCTCTGTTTTGTTTGATCTTTTGATGATCAGGCAAATATTTCTGAATATATTTTTTAAGCATAATAATCGTCGAATTAAGATTCTGTACTTGTCAAAAAGAGTCGCTAAGTTACATTAAATTTAAAGGTTTGTAATTAATGAATTAAGACATTAGTAGAGGAAATTGGTTTGAACAAATGGATTGTCGGTTTTTTAATCGGCTGTGGCCTTTTTCTAACCAGTCCAATATTACCTTCGAGTATATTCTTAATTAGCTGGGTAATCATAAATGCTTGTTTTTTATTGTTACGTCCGCTCAAAAAAAAGATAAATCGATATTCCCTTTTAATGTTTTTAGTGGGTCTAAGTTGCGGCGCACAATGGCAAGCGTTGTACAGTTTGTGGAATTTACAATCCACTGTTCTTTCCGAGGGTATAAAATCAAAACGAACGTTGTTGTTAACTGGAACTGTTTCAAGTGTGACGATCGCGTCTGAACGACCATCATGGCATTTTTTGTTTAAAGTTAATGCAGTAAACGGAATTGCTACCTCGGTATTACAACCAGATCAAGTCATTCGTATCAATTGGTTTGAGCAAGAGCCAAACAGCACACCGCCTAAAATGGGTTCGGTCTTAGTAATAAAAGTAAAGGTAAAGCCAATATCTGGGTATGAAAACGCCTTTGGCTTTGACGCCCAGCGATGGATGATGGCTAATAACATTGTTGGTATAGGGCAGGTTGATAGTCTCGAAGGTGATGCTAATCACAGCAATATAAGTTTAGCAAAGATAGGACTTCGACAAGTCATCACAGACAAACTCTTAAAATCGGTTAACCATATTGAAGGTCAATTTACGGGAATAATCCTTGCGTTAATAACCGGTGACAGACAACTTATCCCCGATCATCAAAAAATGGTTATTCAGCACTGGGGAATAAATCATCTGCTTGCTATATCTGGTTTGCACATCGGTATTTTGTATTTATTGGTATTGTTTTCACTTCGAATGTTATTAAGGGTGATTTCTGGCTTGTTATCTATAAAAGTAGGTATTAACAAGTATCTAAAACTGCCTGTTCCTAACCGTACAAATCAATCAGCATTGCCACTAATTGTAATCCATTGCCTCTGTTTATCATTTTTATGGTTTTATGTATGGTTGATTGGAATGCCGTCGTCTGCGGTAAGAGCTATAGTATTAATTACGAGTTTTTTAGTATTACAAACCTTGTGTGGTCGTTGGTCACCTTTTAATACATTGATATTTGTTGCATTTATAAGTGTTCTTATTTGGCCATGGTCCTATTTAAAGTTATCTTGGTGGCTAAGCTTTTATGCTGTGTTTGGCATACTATTTTTTAATAGCGTGCGACATAAGCCCAACAAACAGCTGGAACAACAACCAAACAAACTAAGCTTACGTATATTATCGTCGCTAAAATGGTTTTTATCTTGGTGTCGGTTAGCGTTTGATTTTCAAGTCTTTATAACACTTTGGATGTTACCCATAATAGTTTTATCATTTTCTGGTATTTCTACTGTTAGCATACTTACCAATCTATTGGCTGCGCCTGTTTTCTCTTTATTAATAATGCCATTTATTTGCATATTGGTGATGACTTTAATGTTTCTGCCAAAATGGTCACTGTTTTTCTATTTTTTGTTAGAACAAATATTAGTACAACTTTTTGGTCTATATGACATATTTCAACTGAATAACGGCTGGATTGTTATCACTCCTGATTTTGGAATGTGGATTGCCTTTATTCTTATGTTAATTCCATTAGTTATTTCTTATATTTTACAGACGAAGCCTTTCCTTCAACTTAAATATTTT
>CAWUUQ010000203.1:0-4171 GCA_963925625.1 uncultured Psychrosphaera sp. | reverse complement strand
GCTCTTGAATTTTTGAAGACTCAGTGAGTAACTCTCGGGTGGTTTGTAATTCGATGTTTAATGCATTTGACTTAGCGGTAGCTTGTTCAGCCTTCAGCGTTTGAACACTCATCATTAACGCAAAAACATGAAACGTATAATACAACAAGCCGCTATACATAGCGTTACGCTGTTCCCACACAATGCCGTAAATAAAAAACCATAGGATCACAACTAAAGTAACAATGATTGCAGCATTTTTGGGTTTAAAAAACTTTAATGAAACGGCAGACCAAATAATGGTAAGAATTGGAATAAAATCTAACGGCAACATACACATAATGGCAAATGCAAAAAATAGCTGAATCGCAAAAAACGTTCGTTGTGCATTTAAGGAAAAATAGCCATTAAAGTCACGAGACGCGCCTAAAAAACAGATGAGATAACCTACAAAACTAGCAATTATGAAATGACCATTGGCCACAATTGACCTATCTGCATTTTCAAGCATTTTCATCGAAAGGCTAAACACCACAAACCAAGTTAAAACACCGATAATGTCTTGAAAAGTAATCTTTAAGCTCTGAGGCTTAGTTATTGTTCCAGATAAAATAGACAAAGGCGGTTCAACTTTATTTGTTTGTTTGTTTTTATGAGTATGGCAAATAAATCAGCTGTCGGGAATAGGCCAAAAGTCACTGTTTTAAATCATGACTTTTAGCACTGTTGCCATAATTAAAAAGACCATAAAGTGAAATAAGTCGTTCACAATAGGAAATCAACATGTTCGAACTTATTCACAAAGTCGCCTTAGTTTTACATATCACCATAGGTAGTATCGCCTTGTTTATATTCTGGCTGCCTATTATTGAAAAGAAAGGGAGTCCATTACATCGACAAGTGGGGCAATGGTTTGTTTGGGGGATGACGACGGTCGCCATTAGCGGAATTATAATGTCTAGTTTTGTGTTTATGGATCCGTTAGCCATTCGAGACCCATTAGGCACTCTGACCTTTGAAGAAGCAAACAGAGTCGTTACCATTGGCCGATCATCTTCTGCCTTTTTATTTATGTTGTCATTCTTAGTGTTGTGTACCACAAGGCAGTCTGTTTTAGCGCTAAAAGCAAAAATGGATAAATCAAAATTAAAGTCACCCATCCATTTGTTTAGTATCAGCATGTTATTTCTTTCTGGTTTATATGTTGGTTTGTTAGGATTTGAGCGTAGCAGCGTGCTTTATTATGTTTTTAGCGTGTTATCGATGTTTTCAGCTCTAACGATGTTCCGTTATATTTTTAAGAAAGAAACTAAAAAATCAGAATGGATAATTGAACACCTGACCAATATTGTTGGCTCAGGAATAGCGGCTTATACGGCATTTTTTGTATTTGGTGGACAAACCTTTATGAATGAGTTTGTACCTCGAGACATGCAAATTTTATTTTGGATTATGCCGGGTGTTGTGGGCGGAATATTAGCTCAAGTGTATGCCGTTAAATATCGCAAATTGTACAAAGTGGCATAAGGCTATTTTGAAGGCCAAATTGAAGATAAAAAAGGATTAAGACAATGATAACAATAACAAAACGACTAAATGTTTCAGTACTGATATTGACGATGACATGGGCACTGTTCACTTACTCATCATTTACACATGCGAACCTGGCTAATAATGAAACAGACTTCAAAAAAGTTGAAAGACTTTTGTTATTTGGAAACCAAGACGAAGCTCAGAAGTTGCTTAATAATTTACAATTGAAGACTGTGATGTTAGAAGAAGCGCAATCCGGTAAAGAAATTGGCTTAAAAATAGCTGAGTTTGAAGCTCGTATTCTTTTCGCAAACAATAAGTTAAAACAAGCCAGTAATCTGTTAGAAGAACTGATAGAAAAACACCCGAATACGCCAAGCCTCTATAAATGGTATGGACAAGTGAATGGCGGTTTAGCACAACAAGCGTCGATTTTTAAAGCCGGTTCTTATGCCAAAAAATCAAAAAATGCATTCCACAAGTCCATAGAAGTCGACACTAATTATGTGGATGGTTATATTGGGCTAATTCAGTTTTACCTTCAAGCTCCCGCTATTGCTGGTGGTTCTAATAAAAAGGCTAAGACCATCGCCAATCAATTACTTAAAGTAGATCCACTGCAAGGCACATTAAGTTTATTGTCTGTAGCCCAAGAGAATAACGATCAGGATAGACAAGAGCAGCTAATCAGCCAGTTAGAAAAAGACTTTCAATCGTCGGCAACTGCTTTATATGTGGTTGGTTTTCATTACCAAAGACAACAAAGATTTGAACAAGCGTACCAAGCATTCCAATCCTCAGTATCGAGCAATGTTTCTGATGATGTATCGACAAAGGAACTGCAATCACAACTTAGTTCGCTATATCAACTTGGTCGTAATGCTGTTTTTTCAAGCCTACATATTAAAGAAGGTATTCAAGCTCTTACTAAGTATATAAACGTAGAAGTGCCAACACAGTTGCCATCAAAATCATGGGCAAATTATCGATTAGCTAAACTTTATTTGTTGGATAATCAGAGTCAGTTTGCAAAACCAATCTTGATGTCGTTAAAAGCACAGTTAGAGAGTGATGGAAAAAATAGTGATAAAGATCTACTCGCTTTAGTAAAGAAGGAGTTGAAAAAGAGTTAATTTAAACAGAAAACTTATAATCGCTGTTGAAGTGATCGAAGCTGCCATTTGCAACGTTATACTTAAAGGCTTCTCAGTTTATGACTGGGCCGCAAAAATAGTTCAGAAAGTTGTGAATCGGCAGTCGCCAACAGTTGTATATGATAGAAATACAAAAGTATTAATACACATTTCTAAAAAATAATAGTAAATATTGGCCAACATCCATTTCATAGCTTACTTTTAAAAAGCGTTATTTATCATGACATAGCAAATAAATATTGTCTGAATGCGCTTTTAAAGTTTATTAAATAGTTATGAAGTAAGAGGTTATTATGGCTAGAGAGCATGGTAAAAGCACATTTTCTATTAATGGCAATATTATTACAGTCAAAGCCGTTGGCGCGTACAACTTAGATGGCATTAAAAAAACAATTAAAGACTTAGAATCTGCCATTATGAGCTTTGATGGTAAAGCGTTTAAGCTACTATTTGATTATCTTGAAATTGAAGGAGGAACTCCGGAAGTTTTTGATAAAATAAATGAATGCAATATTTGGTTAAATTCGCAGAACATGGTTGCTAAGGCGCTTGTTATTAACTCACCTACCGTTTTATCTATTCTAGAAAGTCGAACACCCGCCAGAAAGCTTCAGAACTCGCAAACATTCGACAACAAAACAAGTGCGATTGAGTGGTTAAATCAGCAACTTTAAAACGCTTGTCCTTGAAATTGAATATAAATTTAATGGCGAGAAAGTCATGACGTTACTCTATCAACTGAGTGGGTAATGTATCTATTTATTAATTCAAAATGATATATCCCAAATGGCTATATGTAATCATCTTTAATTCTTTTTAGTTATATGTCTTTTTAGATATTGTGCATTTATGCAATATCCATAAAGATTACTAAAAGGTTTAAAGATGAAAAAGCAGTTGTTATCAAGTTTAGTTTTGGCCGGAGCATTAGGCTCAATGAGTGCTAATGCAACCAATGGTTATTTTAATCATGGCTTTGGTATTAGTCACAAAGGTATGGCCGGTGCCGGCGTTGCTATTTCAGAAGACTTAATGTCTGCCGCAACGAACCCTGCTGCATTAACGGTTAATGGCAATGAGTTGTTATTTGGTTTTGAATTATTCTCTCCAGATCGTGAATATCAAGTCTCAGACGTAGATGTTTATTATCCGCAGGCTTTTTATCTGCAGTCGCCGGGTAAAACAAGCGAAAGCTCTATTTTCGCAATTCCTGAATTTGCCTATGGCCATCAAGTTAACGACCGACTAAATGTGGGTGTTGTTGTCTATGCAAATGGCGGCATGAATACAGAATACCAGGCGGATTCTAGCGTAGGGGATAGCGGTACTTTTTATGCCGGTACAGCGGGCGTTGACCTTAAACAATTATTTATTAGCCCTACGCTCAGTTATCAATTATCCGAACAAACTAAAGTGGGTGTGTCTCCCATTTTTGTAGTGCAACAATTTGAAGCCCAAGGTGTTGGTAGTTTTGCTGATTTTTCAGCAGCACCTGAGCAGCTATC
>CAWUUQ010000202.1:0-10734 GCA_963925625.1 uncultured Psychrosphaera sp. | reverse complement strand
GCCGCATTTGGTTGACAGTATATAAACTGAACATTAGAATATCGCACCCCTAATTTTGGGGGAGGCGCAATAGTGCGCTAATGGGTAGTAACAACTAATCAGGAGCTTGTTTTAATGGCAACTATTAACCAGTTGGTACGTAAACCTCGTCAGCAGAAGACAAAACGTAATATGTCTGAAGCATTGGACGCATGTCCTCAAAGACGTGGTGTATGTACTCGTGTTTATACAACAACACCTAAGAAGCCGAACTCTGCACTACGTAAAGTAGCTCGTGTTCGTCTAACTAATGGTAACGAAGTAACATCTTACATCGGTGGTGAAGGTCACAACCTTCAAGAGCATAGTGTAATCTTAATCCGTGGTGGTCGTGTTAAAGACTTACCAGGTGTACGTTTCCACACTGTTCGTGGTGCACTTGACTGTGCCGGCGTAGCCGATCGTAGAGTAGGCCGTTCTAAATACGGTACGAAAAAGCCAAAATCTTAACGGTTCTCCGTTAGTAAGGCCAAGCAAACTTAATTTATTAGTTTTGGGGTTATCCTGAAGCAACCGGAGAATTTAAAATGCCAAGAAGAAGAGTCGTAGGTCAACGTAAAGTCCTTCCAGATCCTAAGTTCGGATCGGAATTGCTGACCAAATTCATCAACGTAGTTATGTTAGATGGTAAAAAAGCAGTAGCTGAAAAAATCATCTACATTGCGTTAGACGTAGCCGCTGAAAAAACAGGTAAAGATCACCTTGTAGTTTTAGACGAAGCACTAGACAACGTTCGCCCTAGCGTCGAGGTTAAATCTCGTCGTGTTGGTGGTTCTACATACCAAGTTCCTGTAGAAGTTCGTCCAGTTCGTCGTAACACTCTAGCCATGCGTTGGTTAGTTGAAGCTGCCCGTAAACGAGGTGAGAAATCTATGGCGTTACGTCTAGCTCACGAGATTGCTGATGCGATTGATAACAAAGGTTCTGCTGTTAAGAAACGTGAAGACGTTCATAAAATGGCTGAAGCTAACAAAGCATTCGCTCACTACCGTTGGTAATCAACATTATAATACTGGAAGTAAGAGAAATTTATGGCGCGTAAGACACCTATTGAGCGATATCGAAATATCGGTATCGTGGCTCACGTTGATGCTGGTAAAACAACAACAACTGAGCGTGTACTTTTTTACACAGGTCTTTCTCATAAGATCGGTGAAGTACATGATGGTGCTGCTACCATGGACTGGATGGAGCAGGAGCAGGAACGTGGTATTACCATTACCTCTGCTGCAACTACCTGTTTTTGGCGCGGTATGGATGCTCAATTTGATGAACATCGTATCAACATCATCGACACGCCTGGACACGTAGACTTCACAATTGAAGTTGAACGTTCACTACGTGTACTTGATGGTGCGGTTGTGGTGTTGTGTGCGTCTTCGGGCGTACAACCTCAAACTGAGACTGTATGGCGACAAGCTGATAAATATCACGTTCCACGTATGGTTTTCATTAATAAAATGGACCGTACTGGTGCTGACTTTTTATCAGTTGTAAGCCAAATTAAAAAACGCCTGGGGGCAACCCCTGTGCCGGTTCAATTGCCAATCGGAGCGGAAGACAACTTCCGTGGTGTAGTCGATCTTTTCAAAATGAAAGCGATCAACTGGACGGAATCTGATCAGGGCATGACCTTTACTTACGAAGATATCCCTGCTGACATGCAAGACGATGCTGAAGCGTTCCGCCAAGATATGATCGAAGCGGCTGCTGAAGTAAACGACGAGCTAATGGATAAATACTTAGAAGGTGAAGAGTTAACCGAGTACGAAATTAAGGACGCGTTACGTCAACGTACCCTTAATAATGAAATTGTACTTTGTGCTTGTGGCTCAGCATTTAAGAACAAAGGTGTTCAGGCCGTTCTAGATATGGTTGTCGAATTTTTACCTTCGCCAACTGAAGTTCCAGCTATTACAGGTATTAACGAAGATGAGTCAGAGGGTAATCGTCCTGCCGACGATAACGCACCATTTGCTGCGTTAGCCTTTAAAATTGCCACTGACCCATTTGTTGGTACCTTAACGTTTTTCAGAGTCTATTCTGGAGTTGTAAAAACTGGTGACAGCGTTTATAACCCTATTAAAGGCAAAAAAGAACGCTTTGGGCGCATTGTTCAAATGCACTCAAATAACCGCGAAGAAATTAAAGAAGTACGCGCGGGAGATATCGCTGCAGCGGTAGGATTAAAACAAGTGACTACTGGGGAAACATTATGTGACCCAGATCACAAGATTACGCTTGAGCGTATGGAGTTCCCTGATCCAGTAATTTCTGTAGCGGTAGAGCCAAGATCAATGCCTGACCAAGAGAAAATGGGCATAGCCCTTGGTAAACTGGCCGCAGAAGATCCTTCATTCCGTGTTGAAACGGATGAAGAGTCTGGCCAAATTATTATCTCAGGGATGGGCGAACTTCACCTCGATATAATTGTTGACCGTATGCGTCGAGAGTTTAGCGTTGATTGTAACGTTGGTAAGCCTCAAGTTGCTTATCGCGAATGCATTACAGCACCTATCGAAGTTGAAGGTAAATTTGTACGTCAGTCTGGTGGTCGAGGTCAGTACGGTCACGTTTGGCTGAAGTTAGAGCCTATTAGTATTGAAGGCGATGTTACCTATGAATTCTCTAACGAGATTGTAGGTGGCACGGTTCCGAAGGAGTACATTCCGGCTATCGATAAAGGTATTCAAGAGCAAATGAGAAATGGTGTACTCGCTGGGTACCCAATTCTTGGTGTTAAAGCAACATTATATGATGGTTCATTCCACGATGTTGACTCTAACGAAATGGCATTTAAAATTGCCGCTTCTATGGCGTTCAGAGATGGCGCTTTAAAAGCACAACCAAAGCTTTTGGAACCTGTGACGAAAGTTGAAGTTATCACACCTGAAGAATCAATGGGTGATGTAGTAGGTGACTTAAACCGACGTCGCGGTATGATAGACGGTATGGAAGAAGCTCCGGCGGGCTTAAAAGCAATCAATGCTCAAGTGCCTCTAGCGGAAATGTTTGGTTATGCCACTGATTTGCGTTCAGCAACACAGGGCAGAGCGTCATACTCGATGGAATTCCTCAAGTATGCTGAAATACCAAACAACGTTGCTGCTACTATATTGTCAGCAAGAAATTAATTTAATTTTAATATTAGTGTCTAGAATTAGATCACTTTAATTTAAGGAAACTTAAAAATGGCTAGAGAAAAGTTTGAACGTACTAAACCGCACGTTAACGTTGGTACAATTGGTCACGTTGACCACGGTAAAACAACTTTAACAGCTGCGATCTCTGCAGTACTTTCTAAAACATATGGTGGTGAGTCTCGTGACTTCGCACAAATCGATAACGCTCCAGAAGAGCGTGAGCGTGGTATTACAATCAATACTTCTCACATCGAGTATGACACTCCATCTCGTCACTACGCGCACGTAGATTGTCCAGGACACGCCGATTATGTTAAAAACATGATCACTGGTGCTGCTCAAATGGACGGCGCGATCTTGGTTGTTGCTGCAACTGACGGCCCTATGCCTCAGACTCGTGAGCACATCCTACTTTCACGTCAGGTTGGCGTTCCTTTCATCATCGTATTCATGAACAAATGTGACATGGTTGATGACGAAGAGTTACTAGAATTAGTTGAGATGGAAGTTCGTGAACTTCTTTCTGAATATGATTTCCCAGGTGACGACTTACCACTAATTGCTGGTTCTGCACTTAAAGCCCTTGAAGGCGAAGCAGAATGGGAAGCGAAGATCATTGAGCTTGCAGAAGCACTAGATACTTACATCCCAGAGCCAGAGCGTGACATCGATAAGCCATTCATCATGCCTATCGAAGACGTATTCTCAATCTCAGGTCGTGGTACAGTTGTAACAGGTCGTGTTGAGCAAGGTATCGTTAACACTGGTGACTCAGTAGAGATCGTTGGTATTAAAGACACAGTAACAACAACTTGTACTGGTGTTGAAATGTTCCGTAAGCTTCTAGACGAAGGTCGTGCTGGCGAAAACATCGGCGCACTTCTACGTGGTACTAAACGTGAAGACGTTGAACGTGGTCAAGTATTAGCGAAGCCTGGTTCAATCCAGCCGCACACTAAATTTGAATCAGAAGTTTACGTACTTTCTAAAGAAGAAGGCGGACGTCACACTCCATTCTTCAAAGGTTACCGTCCACAGTTCTACTTCCGTACAACTGACGTAACTGGTGCTGTTGAGCTTCCAGAAGGCGTAGAAATGGTAATGCCTGGTGATAACATCAAGATGGTTGTAGAGTTAATTGCACCAATCGCGATGGACGAAGGTTTACGTTTCGCGATCCGTGAAGGCGGTCGTACAGTTGGCGCTGGTGTTGTAGCATCAATCATCGCTTAATTGTTTGATTAGTGTGAATGTTTGAAAAAGCATTCACATTATTTAAAGCGAAAATAGAAAGGCTCCGTTCTAACGAACTGGAGCCTTTTTTTATGTAAAGCCTATTGAGTCAAACTAGCTACATTAACCAAACTTCTTTGTATCAAGTAACGAAATATAAATAATTCAAACTATCGGTACTTTCTTGCTCTCAGTTTTTCATCTATCCACATCGCGCTTTTCTTAAGTAGTCTTTGACACTTCTTAAGCCAAACTTTCGCAATATCATATTCAAAACTCAATATATAAAGCCCTGGTATTAGTAGTAACAACGAAGGCCCAGGTACAATAATGAATATTAGGCCGAGTAAGACTAAACTGCCCCCTACTAAATGAATAAATAACTGTCTAAGTACATTCATATAATGCCTCTACTTTTCTCAATTAAATGAACAGCTCTATTTATCAATATTTACAGGGCCGTTAATGGCATTAATATTTAGATCGCCACTTCCTGCTTCATTAACGGTTAAGCCTTTAGTGTTATAAACATCAATGTCTCCACTACCATCTTCTATGTATACAACACCACTGATATAACTAATGGTCATATCTCCTGAGCCGTCAATAACTCGAGCATCGCCGGTAATGTTTGAAACTACTATAGAGCCTGAACCATCATCAATATCGACATTGCCAGTAACTTTTTCTACTGTCAGGTCACCAGAACCATCTTCTATGTTAACCATGCCATTTACGTTTCTAACAACAATTGAACCAGAACCGTCGTCAATCGTTACATTGTTATTTAGCGTTTCGATATTAATTGAGCCGCTTCCATCATCAATTTCTAACATCATGTTGATAGGCATACTAACTTGTAAATCAATTTTTGGAGAAGAGCTACTCCAATTTGTGCCCCAAGAACTGCTATGATTGTGTTTGGCAATAAGGACTGCTTTGTCGCCTTCTTTTTTCAGAGATAACTTATAATTGTGATCATCAGTGGTAAGAATATTAGCCGTGACTTTTATTTCTGTAAGCTCTTTAACGCCCACTAAATGGATAGAGCCTGCTCCATTTTCAATGAACAGTTCTGTTAAAGAAGATGCGTCTAAATTCATCTGTTGGTCTATTTCAACGTTGGCACTTGAAGAACTCGCATGGCCTACGTGAATAACACAGCCTGATAGGAGACTGGCAGCTGCGATAGCGGTGACCAAAGATTTAATTTTCATGATATTCCCTTTTTATGGTAAAGATTTAAATTGCATAAACACTCTGCGTTAGTGTTTTTATTAAAGCAATAATTAGGCACACTTTTATTAATTGTTTTTTGTAACAAAAACAATAAGATACGAACCAGTATGCATTGTCATCAATTACTTGAGTGGCGATATCGACTAACTTTTAGGATAATTGCTTACTCATTCTTACATTCAGCAACATTTAAATAGTGTTTGTTCTTAAATAAGTATTTAATAAGTAGTTAAGTAAGTATCTAGGCAAATAAATAACTAACTACGCAGTTCAGTAACTAAGTAAATAGATCATTGTCAAAACACAGAGTTTTGTTAGGCTTTAGTTAATGACACAAAATACGTAAAAACAGGAATTCGCATGTTTAAAAAGTCTATGGCGGGGTTAATTGCCGCATTAATTTTATCGGGCTGCAGCACATCACCAACAGGTCGAAACCAAATCACGATGTTTTCGGGCGACAAAATGTCAGCGATGGGAGCAGAGTCTTTTGAAGAAATGAAGAAAAACATGCCTATCAGTGAAGACAAATTTTTAACTGCTTTTGTGCAGTGTGTTGCTGACCAAATAACACCTAATGTTAGTAAACAGGCACATAGTGGAGATTGGGAAGTTGTATTGTTTGAATCTGACCAAATAAATGCCTTCGCGTTACCGGGTGGAAAAATTGGTGTTTATACTGGCATATTAAAAGTAACCGAAGACCAACATCAATTGGCCGCCATAATGGGTCATGAAGTAGGGCATGTTATTGCTAATCATTCAAACGAACGATTGTCTTCTAATTCGGTAGCTCAAGGCACCTTACAATTAACGGGCGTATTGTTAGCAGGCCAAGATAAAGAAACGCAAGGGTTGCTAATGGCAGGTTTAGGCTTAGGTATACAATACGGAGTTCTAATGCCTTATGGTCGTACTCATGAAAAAGAAGCAGATATAATTGGCCAGGAGTTAATGGCTCAGTCAGGTTTTAAGCCAGAAGCCGCAGTGAAACTGTGGGAAAATATGGCGAAGGCGAGTAAAGGTTCACAACCTGAGTTTTTGTCGACGCATCCATCGCACAAAACGCGAATTAGAAAATTGACTGAGCATCTAACGACCACTCAGCCAATGTTTAAAGCAAGTACACAAAAACCTAACTGCAAAAAATAACCAGTTATCGCTCTAATACAACTCGGTAACGCGCTTTCCCGCTGTCGAGATGTTTGATGGCTTCATTTATTTGATCAAATTTAAACATCTCAACTTGCGGTTTGATGTCATATTGAACCGCAAAGTCGAGCATCTTCTTAATGGTCTCTGGACTACCAACCGGCGACGACGAAATGGAACGTTGCTGCGCCATTAATCCAAACACACTAATATCTAAAGGCTCTAAGGTTGCACCAACAAAATGTAATCTACCTTTTGGTTTTAAAGTAGAAATATATAAATTCCAATCTAACTTAACATTCACCGTTGATAGTATGTAATCAAACTGACCTTGAGCAGCTTGTAATTCCGACTCGCTTCTAGAGTTTATAGTGTGATGTGCGCCTAACTCTTTAGCTTCAGCTATTTTGCTGTCGCTAGAGGTAAAGGCAGTAACCTCACAACCCCACGCATTCAAAAACTGCAGGGCGATATGACCTAAACCACCAATGCCGATGACTGCAACTTTATCGGTAGGCTTTATATCAAACTGCACCATAGGATTAAAAACGGTGATGCCACCACAAAATAATGGCCCGGCTGATTTAGCATCCATACCTTCTGGCAACGCAATAACAGATAATTCATTGGCTTTAACTTGGTCAGCGAAACCACCATGACGACCAATAATAGTCGGTTGAGCCGTCGCGCATAAGTTGTGATCCCCAGTGTTACAACTAGAACAAGCTTGACAGAAATCAGAATGCCAACCAAGACCAACTCGTTGACCAACCTTTAAGTTTGCAACGTGTTCACCCACTTCACTAATCGTTCCTACCACTTCGTGACCAGCCACAAGCGGATATTGAGACATGCCCCATTCATTATTTAGCATGGATAAATCTGAATGGCAGATCCCACAATATTCTACATCGATTAATACTTCATGTGATGTTAGTTTGCCAAGATCAATATCTATTTTAGTTAATTGACTGCCTGCTTCAGCTGCTGCATATGCTGTTGTCATACTAGACCTCTCCTATTTATTTGTTAAACTAAGTGTAGACGCCTTACGTAAACTCGAGCGTTTTCAGTCACATTAAATGGAATTAAAAGTCATGTACTTAAAACTTAATAATTCTGTTCGAATGAAAAAGGTGTTGCGGGCTGTTTTCGTTGCAGCCATGCTCAGTCTTTTGGCTGTGCGTCAAACCTGCAAGTGTTTTTATACAACAAGTTATTATCGCCTGATGAGCAAAGTAACATTGTTAAGCAGCTTAAAGCTGCCGGGTTTGATATTAACTTAACGCCTATCGACTACCCGGAGTCTATAATGACTTCCACGATAATATTCTCGCCATTTACAGGTGATCCAAAAGCGGTATCAAAAGCAGAAAAAATACTAAATCAGATGGGCTACTCTGATATATCGCAATCTTCGTTTGTATACAAAAACCACTGGTATACAAGAAACTCAATAGCCGTAATTTTATTAGATGATGCAATTGAAAAACGGCAGTCAGAGTCTCAGCAAAACCTAAAGCACAAAAAGTTGGTAAAGGATGATCAGAAATCGCAACGTTTTATCAGTCAGGCTTGTGATAAAAAAATAACAATAATCATTAACGACAATAACAAATTTTCAATTTCGCCAACCTTAAAACCCGATTTTGTGTCTGTTGATGATGCAGGGCAATGGTATTTTGTTAGTGACGACTATTTGCTGTTAGAAACCTATACAAAGGGCGCAGGTTATTATTTTACGGTTAAGTCTACGGATGGAAAAAAGCGATTAACACCAATGAATAACTATTTACGCTTTACTAAATGTGTGTTTGAAGAGGCGACTAATTAACCTATTCTCAGATTAGAATAAGCAGCTTTTGCTGGTTGTTTCTCGTTGTAATGTATTTATAATGCGGCGCTATTTAGCGAGCAGCATTTAGCTGTTGAGCAATCAATATTTAGTACCAAACCGGGAGACTCAATTGGCGCATTTGAATAAAAAAGGCATCGTGTGGTTAATGATGTTTTTCATGATCCTCAATTTGTTACCCGTTGATATATATCTTCCTGCCGTACAGCTCATCGCCACCGATCTTAATACCACCGTTGATAATGTTCAGTTAGGAATCTTCTTTTATTTAATCAGTATGGGCATTGGCCAACTATTCTTAGGCTCCTTGTCTGATAAATACGGCCGAAAACCCATTGCGTTAATTTCCTTGTTTATTTACCTAATCGCTTCTATTTTAGCGACAATTTCAACCAACCTCGAAACCCTTATTGCGAGTCGTTTAATACAAGGCATTGGTGCTTGTGGTTGCGCTGTGACTGCGTTGGCTGTAGTCAGAGATCTGTTTGATGAATCGGAAAGCGCCAAGATTTATTCAATCATTAATGGTGCGCAAAGCATAGTTCCAGCTCTTGCTCCGTTATTAGGTGGATTTATTTCCGTTCAGTTTGGTTGGCGATACTGCTTTGTTCTGCTTATTGTACTAGCCGTCATTACGTTGATTTATAGCAATATCAAATTGGTGGAAACAAATTCGAAAATTGTTAAACGTAATGCCGATGCAAGTGGCGGCCTGCAAGACACAGCAAAAGAACATGTCCGTTCGTTTTGGGAGATACTTTCCAGCCGCCGGTTTATTCCTAATGCCATTGCCTCAATGGCTTCGATGGCGTTTATAGTTCAATATGTGGTTAAGTCACCGGTTTTACTTATCGATAACTTAGGCCTTTCACCCACGGAGTTTTCTTTGGTGTTTGGCAGTAATGCCGTGTTAGTGATGTTTGCTGCCTATTGTGCCACTAAACTAATTGCTAAAACATCGGCTAAAACAAGTTGTAACACAGGCTTAATGTTAATGATGGTGTCTGCGGTATTATTTTTTATGGTACCTAACCCAGATTCGTTAACTCAATATTTAGTATTTTTAAGTATCGGTAGTTTTGGTTTTTCTTTCAGTTTAGGCAGTTCAATTGGGTTGGCGTTGGCGCCATTTCCCGACTGTGCCGGCAAAGCGTCATCCATATTAGGCTTTTTGCAATTTAGTGTTACGTCGATTGTTGGGATTATAGTAGGCTATTACTTTCCAAGTGGTGCTATGTCGTTAGCGATTACTGTGCCTGTTTTTGCGATGGCGAGCATACTGTTAAGTGTTTATTTTTCTAGGAAGTTATGAAAATGGATTTGTGGCTACAAAATGACAAAGCGTCAAAAATCTCCCTAGTACAAAGGGCGCTACTTTTGTCACTAGTCACAATATTTGTATTATTTGTATTTCAACCATTTGGCACTAACAACGATACCAACCCATTTAAATACTTGCGACTTTCAGGTTATGGTTTAGTAACGTTTTGTGCATTATTACTGTCTGGTTCCTTTGAAATATGGTTAAGCACTTTTAAGCTAAAAAAAATAACACATATTATTGTCGTTCCAATAATTTACATTGTTATCACCGCTATTTTTAATCACAGTTATTTTGTAGTGGCCGTTTTAGGTGAATGGCATTGGCAAAATCAACTCATGTTTATTCTATACACGTTAGCTATCGCGTTATTTCCTTTAGGGTTCATGTTTATGGTTAATCGTCAGGCCGTGACTTCTACCGCTAATTCTTCAGAACATACACAAGAAAATCAATGGGTGATGTTTAAAGGAGAGAGTCGCGATGATGAGCTCAAGATAATAATGTCGGAACTATTATTTATAAAGTCGGCAGATAATTATTGTGAACTGGTTTTATTAAAAGATGGCCAGGTTAGTCATAAGTTATTACGTGTAACGTTAACAAACCTGTTAAAACAACTACCAGAAAATAGCCCAATACATCGTTGTCATCGTTCTTATGCGGTAAATGTTGAACAAATAAAGTCGACTAATGGTAATGCTGGTGGGTTACAGTTATCTATGCATTCGGTAGATTCCTCGGTGCCAGTT
>CAWUUQ010000201.1:0-2685 GCA_963925625.1 uncultured Psychrosphaera sp. | reverse complement strand
TTTTTTTTCCAGTTTTTAATCCACTTCGTAATACCATCTTTTACATAGTTACTATCTGTTGTGATATCCAGCTTACAAGGCTCACTAATTGCTTCTAAACCTTTTATAACCGCTAATAACTCCATTCGATTATTTGTGGTTTTTTTGTAACCTTGTTTTAATTCTTTTTTATGTCCATTGTAAATAAGCAATGCGCCGTATCCGCCAGGACCTGGGTTCCCTAAACACGAACCGTCTGTGAAAAGTTGTACGGATTTCATAAAGTCATTGATCCTAATAGGTGAATTTGTTTTTAATAACAGAGTATACTCTAACAATCAGTAGCAATTAAAACAGAAAATTATGGCTAAACGACAAATTATTCTCGACACAGAAACAACAGGTATCGATCCAAGAGCGGGGCATCGCATCATTGAGATTGGTTGTATTGAAATGGTTAACCGTCGTTTAACGGGCAATAATTTCCATGTTTATATTAATCCGCAACGCTCAATAGAAGATGAAGCCATTGGTGTTCACGGCATTACCAACGAGTTTTTAGCGGATAAACCATTGTTTAGTGATATTGCCGATGAGTTTTTTGATTATATTCGAGGTGCTGAATTAGTCATCCACAATGCGCCCTTTGACTTAGGTCATATGGATAACGAATTTGGTATTTTGTGGCAAGACTGGACTCAAACTGCAGATTTTTGTGCGGTGGTCGATACATTAGTGATGGCGCGTGATAAACACCCAGGTCAAAAAAACAGCCTAGATGCTTTATGCCGACGTTACGAAATAGATAATTCACATCGTATGTTACATGGCGCGTTACTAGACTCTGAAATTTTAGGTGATGTTTACCTAAGAATGACTGGCGGGCAAGTTGACATGGACCTTGCGCATCAATTAAAAGCTCAGCAACTTAATGACGATGGCAGCAATAGACAAACGATTAGACATTTAAAAGTCGTTCAGGCCAGTGCTGAGGAACAACTTCAACACCAAGAACGATTAGACATAATAGAAAAAGAAGGTGGAAAGCCATTGTGGGGAACGTCTTAATAATGCACAAACTTTGGAAGTTGAATATGAAGAGTAAGTGGCTTAATAAAATTATTTTTAGTGGTTGTTTGCTTTTCTCTCTTTTTATTTCCACAGCGGCTTGGTCTTTACCAGGTGCTTCTTTGCCTAAAATATTAGATCCGACAAAAGCTCAAGCCCAGCCAAAGCTTGAAATGTTGAAAAACTTTAATGGCAAAAATCAAATTAAATTATTAAACAACCGATTCCGCATCGATTATGAAGTGGATGAATTGTTGTTATTGTTATTCCGCAAACATGGCTCAACGCCGATAGTATTAGTTCGCCCCGACGGCTCCAAAATATTTGTAAAAGACGCTGAAACGGGTGACGTAGAATGGCACGCCGATGTAAGTTATGACCTGATTAGACTTACTAATCCAATGCCTGGCCCATGGCAAGCGTTAGGTAAAATTCTAGATAACAGCAAAATTTTAGTATTGTCGGATGTTCAATTGGTTGCTGATCCATTGCCTAAACAAGTATTTCAATCAGAAGTTATCAAGTCTCAAGCGAAAATTCTTAATGCAAAAGAAATGATCAGTGACCCTTCTATTCGAGATGTTGTGCAATTAAGGGCTTATTTATACTCTGGTAACGATCCTAAGCAGAAAAATTTTGGCGCGGGAGCAATTACACTTGGCGACTATTTTGATGATGGACGTTTGTTAGATGAACGACCAAGAGATGGGATTTTTACTATTCAGTATAACTTCAATTGTGAAGTTGGTAGTTGGATACCTAAATACCGCGCAAAAGCAGAGCTTTTTACACGAGAAGTGGTGCAAAGCAGCATTCAAGTGCTCCCTACGCCAATTTCTTTTGAAACGAGTATCAGTAGCCCAGAAGAAAAATATCATTTTGTGACGATACAGGTAGACCCTACCTTTGTAGATGAAAGCTCTTTAGTATTCCAAGGCACCATTTCATTTCCAAACGGTGAAGAAGAAACGTTTCACTTAAATGAAAATCAGGATCGAAAGTTAAAAGTTTTCCAAGCAGAATTTGGCGAGTTTGTGGTTAAAACCGATGTTTTTGGTAAAGACCTAGAGGGGCGAGAGTTTGTTTTATCTCCGCCAGCGCATGTTTTTTATACTGAACGTCCCGTGGTTCCAGAAAGTACCGCGGTCGATGCTGAATTAGACCTAAGCCTAAAGGATAAAAACTCGGCTGGTCTAAGTGCAGATTTTGATAACCAACCGCTAAACGAAGAAATTATAAAAGAAGAACCAGTTGCAGTTGGCTTAATAATCACTTTAAACGCATTAATTTTGACATTGGGTTTCTTGGTAATCTGGTTGGTGGTGTTAAAACGAACAATTCCAAATCCATTTAAAGCCTTAAAAAACTTTAAATTTAAGAAAAAATCAAAATCTGACGGAAAGAGTGAAAAAGCCGACACAAAAAATGTGGATGAAAAAGCACCAAAAGCGCCTGCTTCTGATGATATTTTAGACCTTTCTTTGCCAGATGATTAGAAACTAAGCAAAAGAACATCTTTTTTATAAAAAGGTGTTGACGGTTGTGCATTCAAACTTTAATATTCGCGCCGTTGTTTAGCAAAGCTGACAACAAGTGATAAGCAACGGAGCGGTAGTTCAGTTGGTTAGAATACCGGCC
>CAWUUQ010000200.1:0-8951 GCA_963925625.1 uncultured Psychrosphaera sp. | reverse complement strand
GCCAAACTGCTAATCAAAGAAGGTACAAATGACAGTAGCGATGAAATATCGATTATCGCTAAGGTTGTAAAGCAGGAACAATTTGTCGTTGTTTCTTCCGCAAGCCACATGCTTAGACTAACGCAACTCTTTCAACCGTATAATGTAAACCCACAGTATGCACCCGCAGAGTATCTGTCGAAGCACGGCACGTTCTCTTGGACCATGTTAGTTCCCAATGCGCACGCGCTTAAACAAAGTGAACGAGCAATATATGAAATTATGGGTAATACTTGGGTATGGATTTTAACAAGGTTTAAATAATGTTTAATTATAAAGATGCATTTTCTAGAAATATTGGCTGGGTAACAGAGTATGAGCAGCAACTTTTAAAAAGCAAACAAGTAGCTATGGCAGGTGCTGGCGGAGTAGGTAGCGAACATATTGTAACGTTAGCAAGGTTAGGTGTCGGAAATTTTAACATCTCTGACTTTGATGAATATGAAATACATAATTTTAATCGACAAGCTGGCGCATTCATGTCGACAATTGATAGACCTAAATGTGAAGTCATGGCCGAAATTGCCAAAGACATAAATCCTGAAGCTGATATACGAAGTTTTGGAGAAGGTGTATTTGAGCATAATGTTGATGCATTTCTAGAAGGTGTTGATCTCTATGTAGATAGTTTAGACTTTTTTGCACTTGATGCACGAAAACTAGTATTCAAAAAATGTGAAGAAAAAGGCATTCCCGTTATTACCGCAGCTCCGCTTGGTATGGGAACTGCGTTCTTGTGTTTTATGCCGGGTGGCATGACTTATGAAGAGTATTTTAGATTTGAAGATAAAGAGACAGAAGAAGAACAGTTAATTCAATTTTTAATAGGGCTTTCTCCCTCTATGTTGCAGCGTGACTATTTAGTTGTTCCAGAAGTGGCAGATTTTAAAGCGAAAAAAGGCCCATCGACGCCAATGGGCGTGAAGTTTTGTGGTGGTATTGCTGCAACCTATGCGTTAAAAATACTATTAAACAGAGGCGAGTTAGTAACGGCTCCACATGGATTACACTTTGATGGTTACAAAAATAAGTTCAAAAAAACCTGGCGTCCAGGCGGGAACAGAAATCCAATTCAAAAGATCATGTTTAAGATAGCAAAAAGCATTGTTTTGAAATAGTTAAAGCCTTAGAGTAGTTATACTTTTAAGCGTATATAAGGCTTTGTTTTGCCGTCAGATAAATCAAAAACACTTTTGCTGTCAATAGTTGTCCCTATCTATAACGTAGAGGCCTATTTAAAAGAATGTTTAGACTCCCTTATTTGTGAACAAGCGGGCCAGTATGAGGTCATACTGGTCGATGATTGCGGCTCCGATAATAGTATGAAAATTGCTAAATCTTATTCAGGGCTGCATCCTCATTTATTTAAAATCATTACGCATGAAACAAATCAAGGTCTCTCTGAGGCAAGAAATAGTGGTATTGAAGTTGCCAGCGCTGAATATGTTATGTTTGTCGATTCTGATGACTATTTGGCAGATGGATTTATAGATAAGCTTTTAATAGAATTAAAGAAAAAAAACTTAACATTTGAAATGTTATTTTTCGACCACATCAAGTTTTCGGAAAATGGTCAAAAAGATTTTGTCTCACTAGATAAAAAATTCAAAAATAGCTTTCTAATACCTAATGAATTACATAAAAGTTTAGTTATGGAAGCTCCAGTTGTTGCGTGGAGTAAAGTATTTGATAAAAAGCTATTTACTTCAGTAAGGTTCTGTAAAGGTTTGACCAATGAAGACTTAGCATTAATCCCCGCAATAATTGAGTCCTCAACGAAAATGGCTTATTTTCCTGAGCCAGGGTATTTTTATCGCGAAAGGCCTGGTTCACTTTCTGGGGAAATAACCAAATCTCCTGAGTTATTATTGACTGCTCTAAATGAACTATTTCGACATAGCTCTCGATCAGCTGAAATAGAGTTTATAGCAATAAGAGAGTCGTTAGTTTATTTACCAAGAGCACTTCGTCCAAATTATTCGAACATGGAAAAACAGTTGCTAAATTCAGTGGTTTTTCTAGACAGCAATTTTCACAATTGGCGGAATAATCATTATGCGTTTAAGGGAAATCTAAAAAGAAGACTCTTTTCCACTCTAGTAAAATGCGTAAAGTTAAAGATCGCTAGATTCCTTTTGATAAAAATTATAAGCAGATAGTACAATGAGCTTTGTAAATGTTAGCCAAGAAGAAGCCGCAGGAAAAGAGTTAGTTAAATCACTGAAAAACAAAAAAGTTTGTTATATAGACGTTCCCACCTATTTTAACTTTGGCGACATTCTAATTTATCTTGGTAGTTTAGACTTATTCAACAAGAATAATGTAGAAGTGGTAGGTTTGTTTTCTGCACCTCAAATAATTGCAAATCCTGATTTAATAAAAAAATCAGGAGCTGAAGTAATTGTTTGCCAAGGCGGCGGAAACTTTGGCGACTTATATCCATTGCATCAAGCCGCAAGAAAATTAGTGGCAGAAGTTTACCAAGACCTACCCATCATATTTTTTCCTCAATCATGCCATTATGAATCAAAAAACAACTTAGAGCGCGATAAGCGGTTATTCTCCAATCATTCGAATATTACTGCATTTGCACGAGATGAGTCCTCATTAGCCTTATTTAGAGATATGGGGTTTACTGCCAACTTGTCGATAGACACCGCACATTTTATTGATAAAAAATGGCTAATTAATCTGTGTCAGCCAACAATGCCACATTTAAACTTCTTTAGAGATGACAAAGAAAAAATGATTAAATCAGGGGAATCATCATTAGATTGGGATTTCTTTTTTAAGCAGCAAGATATATTTTTAAAGCGATTAATAAACCAAAGTAGTAAGTGGTTTTGTTATTCAAGGTGGGCATCATCATTTTTGATGAAAATATGGACTTATTATTGCCGCAGAAAACTGGTGAGCATTAGTAAAGTTCTTACTCAGTATCAACACATAGAAACTGACAGGTTACACGTTTGGATTATCTGTAAACTGTTAAAAGTTAGTGTAAAGAATTTTGACAATAAATACGGTAAAATAAATAAATATAAAAAAATGCTAAAAAACATATAAAATTTTGGCATAAAAAAGCCGCTCAATGAAGCGGCTTTTTTGTATGATATTGAAGCAATATTAGTTTTGGCGACGACGTCTTGCCATACCAGCAAGGCCAAGTAGTCCAAGACCAAACAAGCCTAATGCACCAGGCTCTGCAACTCTTACTGCTTGGATAGAGAATGATGCCATTAGTGTATTATCCTGATTTTCTTTAGTAAGGATGCCAGCTATTGTGCTACCACCTGGGCCAGAAAAGAAATCTAAACCAGAAAGACGTGTAGTTACTACATAGTCTTTATGATAATCGGCGCCATTAGATGCAAAGTCGCCATCAGTGAAAGTTACATCAACAAAGAAGTCAATGAAGTCTGCACCAACATTAAATAGAATACCGCTTGTACCAACTTGTGAGAAGTCGATTACAAACATGTCATCTGGCGCTTCTGGCCAAATTGCATTAGAACCTTCAAAAGTTTCAACGAAGTTAATTGGTAAAATTAGCTCTGGAGCTAAGTATTTACCGCCAGTTAAATCTGATGATGCAAGTTCCAAACCGTCAATTAAGTTAATTGACGTTAGAGAAGGTGCACCCGCAGGGCGGTTTTCATGAGTAATTGAAGTACCGGTATTGAAAGTTTGGCTTCCGTACATACCTGTTGTAGCTGTACCTGTGATGCGCGAAGAGTCATTACCATTTTCGTCTTTAAACACAACACAAGAAGGAGCTGGTTGATTTTCTAGGCCCCAACATGCACTATCAAAAACATCATACGAAACATTGGCATCTAGAATTGAGCCGTCAACATCACCATTGTCAGAAGTACCAGTACGACCAACCGTTGGGCTTGTAGAAGTACCGTAGTTATACCACATGCCATCTAATTGGTTTACAAACCAGTTATAACCGCCAGAGTTTACAAATTGAGTTGCGCCAGCTGTTGGAGCAGGTTCACTGGTTAAATCCCAAGGTGTAGCATGGGCAGATGAATCAACAGGCGTATAGTCTGGATTCATTGTTGTTATACCACCGGCTACATCTGTAGCTGTGCCATTATGATTGTACGGGTCGATAAAACCACCCTCATCCGCATAACCTGTGGTTGCGTTTAAGAAACCTGCTTCGTTAACGTACGTCCAGCTGTTAATCACTGTCCAAGGACCAGCAGAAACAACTCCAGATGCTGCTAATAAACTTAAAGCTAAAATTGATTTTTTCATGACTGTTATCCATTTTGTTTGGTCAAACTTACAATAAACAAAGCGAATGTCATGCCAGTTTGCTAAGTTGTTGATTTAAAAGCTTTATGTGTGTTGATTTGTTGTCCGATTTTTCAAGTTGTAAAATAAGCCGACAGTGCATATATCTAAATGAATCTAAACACAGTATGTTTATAACTAAGTCTTTATTTATTTAGCTTTAAACCTCTAAATGCTTTTGTAATAATCAATTAGTATATAGACTAATTTTAGTTTAATTAATGTCAAAAATGGAATTGTCATGAATAAAAAAAATCTAATAATTACGGCTGTAATTTGTATGTGGGTTTTGCAAGGATGTACACCCGCAAAAACTTCCAATGAAAAAATTAGTCAAGCTGAATCACTATTAAATAGTAGTGACTACGGCGCAGCTGCAATAAAACTAAAGAATTTGTTAAAAGATGAACCTAAGCATATTGAAGCTCGAATAATGTTAGGTAAGTCTTATATGTTGCTGGGCGACTATGAGGCGGCCGCAAAGGAACTATCGTTTGCACTAAAGTATGGTGCTGAACCCACAAATGTTTTACCTCATCTCACTAAAGTTCTGTATGTATTAGATCGCAATGCTGAATTGTTAGATTTGGTTGGTAGCCATACTTTGGATACATTATCTTCAGTGACAAGCTTTTATACAGGACTGGCTTATATAAAAGTGGGAGATGAAAAAGCTGCTGAGAAAGCCTTTAATGAATCAGTGACCGTAGAGCCGCAAAATGAATATTCAATATTGGCAACTATCTATCTAGAAATTCAGAATGGCGATATAGAAGTTGCAAAATCTGCTCTGGAAAAATTATTAAGTGAGCAACCAAATTACACGGATGCTTTATTATTAAACGCTCAGTTGGCGTATGGAGAGGGTAAATTTGAGCGAGCCGCTAAAACATTGGATAGTTATTTAAAGCTCTTGCCTTTTGATGTGAAATCTAAGTTCATGTTGACTGACTCTTACATTAAGCTAGAAAACTATGAACAAGCCTCTAAGGTTATTGACTCTCTGCTAGCAAAATACCCTCAAAACGGGTTAAGCAATTATTACAAAGGTATCATTACCTACTATCAAAAAGACTTTCCTCTTGCAAAACAATATATGGAAATAGCCATTCAAAGTGGTTTCCAAAACTTTCGCTCTCGTTTAGTAGCAGGGTATTCAAATTTTCATTTAAAACAGTATGAACAGGCGTTAGTGCACTTTAAAATAATCCAAAGTGAGTTGGTTGAAAATGATCCAACACATCGTATCATAGCGGCAACTCAACTTTTAGTTGGTGAGTATGATTCTGCTGCGAGCACAATTGTAAACTTAAACGGCATCCCCGAGCATGATACGCCATTTTTAACGTCAACAAGTTTTCAATTTTTGAAAATGGGTGATAAAGAAAGTGCGCGGTCAATCTTAAGCAAGCTAGATGAAATAGACACAGACAACCCGATGGTACTGCTGAGAAAAGGCATTCTAAAAGGAGCCTTGACGGAAGAAAGTGGCTTAAAAGACATTCAACTCGCATTAAAAGAAGATGGAAAGCTACCTGGTGGCAAGTTAGCATTGGTGTCAGCCTACATTCTTGAACAAAAATATATAGATGCATTGGAAGTAACTCATGAAATGCGTTTGGATAAAACGACAGCACTTCAAGGGCTAAACATAGCTGCACAAATATATATTAAAATGGATGATTTAGAACAAGCTGCCGAGGCATTTAGAGAAGCGTTAATAATTAACCCTTTAAATATTCCGTCATTGGTTTATTTCTATAAAACAGCGATCGCAAAAAAAGACTACCAAGGTGCAATAAAGTATTTAGACACGATACTCACCATTGAGCCTATTTATCAACCAGCGCTAAACGCTTTTTACGACACTTACCAACTTGCTGGCATACAAGAGAAAGCCCTAGAAAAGTTAGAGACGTTATATCAAAAAGACACCGCCAATATAGAAGTCGCCATAACCTATGCATCAGCCTTGATGCGAGCAAAAATGTTCAGGGAATCATTAGCGCTATTAAAGAGTTTGGATTTAGAAAAAGTTAAATCTAAGCAACTATATTGGCAATTATTAAATGAAAATTATTACACATTACGCGATTTTAATTTAGTAATTGAAACATTTGAACAATGGACTACACACATGCCATTGAGCAAAGCGGCTTGGTTATCATGGGCGAACTTACAGGAACGATTTGGTAACTTCTCTGAGGCTTTGACTGTAATTGAAAAATCAAAGCGTCATATAAAGAATGACGAAGATATGGCGCTAGTACATGCATATTACTTAGTTCAAAATGATGAAACTGAACTTGCTGAGTCTATCTTAACAAAGCTTTCAGTTGCCAAACAAAACACGGCAATGGCTAAAGGTATCAAAGGGCAAATACATGCACAAAAAGGTAAATTTAATGAGGCTATCCCTTTTTTACTAGAGGAATACTCAGCAACTAAAACTGATAGATCCGCTGCAAGACTGTTTATGATTTATATGTCTAATAAAGAAACTTCAAAAGCGGTACGATTGATGGAAGATCACCTTGAAGTGTCGCCCAACTTCATAAATGGGCATAACTATTTGGCAAGTTATTGGTTGAGCATTGATACGCAAAAAGCGATTTCACAATACAAAAAGATACTTAATTTAAATCCTAACCACATTATGTCTTTGAATAATCTAGCCTGGTTGTTTTATGAAACTAAAAATTATGAAGATGCGGACAACTATGCCTCTCAAGCAATTGCCGTTGCTCCGGAAAATCCAAACGTATTAGACACAGCGGGCATTATAAAAATCGCATTAAAAGATAAACCGGCGGCATTAAAATTACTTAAAAAAGCACAACTCAAGGCGCCAGAAAACACCGACATCAAAAAGCATTACCAACAAGCACTTAATATGTAATTTGTGAAAAATGGATTCGTATAACTCTGAGTTAAAAGTGTCTGTGATAGTGCCCTGTTATCAAGCAGAGCACTATTTGCTTGACTGTATCGATTCAGTTTTATCTCAAACGCATAATAACATTGAGGTTTTGTTGGTTGACGATGGTAGTACTGATAATACAAAAGTAATTATTGAAGAGCTGGCATTAAAAGACCAAAGAATAAAGTACATTTATCAAGAAAATGCAGGTTCAGCGGTTGCACGAAATGTTGGTGTTAAGGCTGCCACAGGCGAGTATATCGCCTTTATTGATGCTGATGACTTATGGCCAAGCTATAAGCTAGAGTTGCAATTAAAAGCGTTAGACGAAAACGAAGCTTATGATTGTGTTTGTGGCATTGACCAGCATGTTCCGCCACACTTTGTATTAGAAAATAGTAAGTTCAACTCAACAAATTCACCGCTTAGTTTAAACTCACCTTTAGTAAACCAAGTGCGCTCCGGATGGCAACTTAACTCGGTACTTAAACAGACTTATTTTCACATTAATAACTTATTGCTAAGTAAAAAAGTAGCGCTCAAACTAAAATTTAACAAAACCCTTCGAAGGGGACAGGACAGCCATTATTGGTTACAACTTTGTCATCAGTTTCCTGTGTTATATCTAAATCACGTATTAAGTTATTACCGCATTCACCCTGAAAGTATTACCCATCAACTGTCGACCGAAAATATTCGACTTAAACTGGTTGATATGTTTTTTGCAGAGTTTGGATATATAGACAAGGGCAACAATGTTTTGACCAAAAAAGAACGTAACCGTGTTTATTTTAGCCTCCATTTTAATTACGCTGTTTCACTTAGAGAGCAGCACCAGTACTGGAACTCTATAACATCACTCGTTAGCTCAATGCGATATAAACCGCTGGAACTTGGTATATATAAGAACTTCGCTTTGTGCCTAGTAGAAAAGCTAATGAACTTTCCCTTTACTAAAAAGACGTAAAAATGAAAAAAAATAAAGCCCTGTTTTTAGACCGCGACGGTGTCATTAATGTAGAAAAAAATTACCTCCATAAGATAGAAGACTTTGAGTTTCTTCCCCATGTATTTGAAGCGTGTCAGTATTTCCAAAAACAAGGTTATCTTATCTTTATCATTACTAACCAAGCGGGCATAGCACGAGGCTTTTATAGTGATGAGGATTTTAAAAAACTAACCACATGGATGCTCTCACAATTTTCCAAACAAGGGATCACTATTCAAAATGTGCAATATTGCCCACATCACCCTACTGCAGGTGAAACGGAATTAACCACTGATTGCGAATGCAGAAAGCCCAAACCAGCCATGATTTACAAAGCTATTGAAGGGCATAATATAGCGTTAGAAAACAGCATTCTCATTGGTGATAAAATTTCTGACATTAATGCTGGCAAAGCAGCTGGAGTAGCAACTAACATATTGGTTAAAACGGGCCATACCATATCAATAGGCGATGAGACTAAAGCAGATTTGGTAATAAAGGACCTGTCAGAAATCAATACTATCACTGCAAAAGAACATGTATGACTTTAAGCTTCACAGAAGCCTTAGCGTCCCTCAAATTAAAGAATACTGGCAAACTCTGGATGACAGCAATAACTTCTTTTTGTCATGGCCATGGATTGAAGCTTGGCTGACTACATGTGTGGACGAGGTAATTCTTCTGGAAGGTAAGGTT
>CAWUUQ010000199.1:0-7576 GCA_963925625.1 uncultured Psychrosphaera sp. | reverse complement strand
CCTTCTTGCATGTCTACTGAAAACTCTTGAGGCATGACATGCAGCATTCTTCGTTCAGCTGCCATAGGCACAGCTTTAGCGGCATGTATTACATTTTCAACATCATCGGCGGTAACTTCAGAGTCGTGAATTGGCACCATGCCACTCTCATTCTGACATGAGATATGTTTGCCACTGATAGCTAAATAAACTGAGGAGATACGACAGTCTGCCATTAACTCGGCTTCATTAATCGCATTTTGAACCGAACCTATCACTAGGTTCAAATCGTTCACACCGCCTTTATCCATGCCATGACTAACATGATGTCCTACACCAACAATACTAATTTGTTGATCAGGGGTTATTTCCCCTACAACAGCAGAGACCTTAGACGTTCCAACATCTAGTCCTACTATTAAATTTCTGTCATTGGCTTTCGCACTTGAACTCATATTTTTCGCTTATCGCACTTTAGCTTTCATTATTATTATTTTGTCGCCACGATACGGCCAAGCCAATATCATAACGTAAATCGATTCTTGCGATTTCTTTATCGCCATATTCAGATAAAAGCGGATACAAATCAACAAATCGTTGCACTCGTTTCATCTTATCTGAACGACCCAAATTTAAGTGGATCCCTTTTTCGAGCCAAAGCTGCCAGGCGTAACGCTCCGACAACACCAACTCACTAATTTTAAACTGATGCAAATCTAACAAATGTTGCATCTGAATATACCCTTTTAGAACGTCCTTTTCATTTCCTTCGGGACCGTAAAGTCGGGGTAAATCCTTTGAAACTTCAATGCCATCGGCATAAAACACATCGCCAAACTTGTTCAGCAGTAAATCATTGTTCCAAACTGCGTATACGTCTTGCTCAACTACAAACACATGAATTTTACGTGGCCACTCTTTACGAATTGAAACACCATAAATCCAAGGGTTTTCTTCTAACTTATTTTGTAACTTAGCCACTTCTAAAGTGAAAAAACTACCTTCCAATTGTTGTTCAATTTTGTTTGTTAACTGCGTTCTATCGATATAACTTAAATTACCGTGTAAAACGACTTCATTAATGGGTACATCGTTTTTATCCTGTGCCCAATTGAACAGGACATTATACCCCCATATAAAGAATAAAATAACCGTTAAAAAGAAAACAAATCCAACTAAAAAACTAGATTTTTGCCACTTTTTAACTGATTGTCCGTTCACTCTACCGATCCTGCCAAAATCTTCATCACTAATTGCTCAAAAGACAAACCAAACTGAGCCGCTGACTTTGGTACTAATGAGCTTTCTGTCATGCCTGGAACCGTATTAATTTCTAATACAAACGGGTTATTATTGTCATCTAATAAAAAATCTACTCGTCCCCAACCTGAGGCTCCTACCAAATCAAACGCTTCTATTGCGATATCTTGAATTCGTTTGGTCAGTTGCTCATTTAATGGTGCTGGACACAAATATTCCGTATTTGTACTTTGATATTTGGCCGCATAGTCATAAAACTCATTAGGTGTTCGCATTTCTATCAATGGCATAGCTTGGCCATCAACAATACTTACAGTAATTTCTCTACCTTCAACCCACTGCTCTATAAGGGCTTCTGAGTCATATTCAAAGGCTACGTTAATCGCTTTGTCTAATTCAGCCACATTTTTAGCTTGAGACATGCCAATACTTGAGCCTTCATTCGCAGGTTTAACCATGACTCGGTTATTCAATTCTTTTAGTATTGAAGCGGCATTGTAACTCGCACCTTTTTTTACCACTTTAAATGGCGCCGAAGGTAAGTCTGCTCCCTTAAATAAATACTTGCTTCGAACCTTGTCCATCGCAAAAGCAGAACCTTGCGGGCCCGAACCTGTAAATGGCATTCCCATTAATTTTAATGCGCCTTGTAAGCTGCCATCCTCACCGCCTCGACCGTGCAAAACGATAAAAACTCTGTCAAACCCTTGTACTTTGAGTTGCTGTAACTCTTGTCCTTTAGGATCAAACTTATGGGCATCAACACCCTGAGCAATCAACGCATTTAGAACCGCTTTTCCTGAATTTAATGACACCTCACGTTCTGCAGAAGTGCCACCAAACATAACCGCAACTTTACCAAAGCGCTTGTTATCTAAAACCGTCATAATGAAGACACCGCCATTAACTTTTCAACTTTCATTTCACAATCAGTTAATGTTTTGATCACGGAATTAATATTGCCAGCACCTTGAGTAATAATGACATCACCATCTTGTAAGATTCGAGCTAGTTGATTTGGCAACTGCTCCGGTTTAGCAACAAAAATTGGATCAATAACATTTCTCTGGCGAATAGACTGCGCAAGGCTTCGTCCGTCAGCGCCTGCAATCGGTTTTTCACCTGCAGCGTAAACTTCAAGTAATAACAAACAATCTACTTTCGACAATACATGGGTGAAGTCATCATATAAATCACGAGTACGACTATAACGATGAGGTTGATAACACATTACAATTCGACGTTCTGGCCATGCTGCTCTAACCGCTTTAATGGTCGCTGCTACTTCCGTTGG
The DNA here is from genome assembly GCA_963925625.1 of uncultured Psychrosphaera sp. Taxonomy (GTDB): domain Bacteria; phylum Pseudomonadota; class Gammaproteobacteria; order Enterobacterales; family Alteromonadaceae; genus Psychrosphaera. Next base: position 5,043 of record CAWUUQ010000199.1, on the reverse strand, counting down.
GTGATGACCATAATCGTCCATCAATTTAACGGTGCCTTTGCCCGTTTCAAAATCACCATATTGTTGGAAACGACGGCCAATACCTTCAAATTTTTCAAGCGCACTAATGATATATTTGTCATCAATGCCTTCTTCATGCGCAACCGCAACCGCTGCCGTTGCATTTAATGCATTATGTTGACCCGGAAGATTTAGTGTTAATTCAACAGACTTATCATTATGATTAACCGTAAAAGTGGTTCGAGTTTCTGTCTGTTTAAAGTTTGTTATGACATAGTCATTATGTTCTTTAAAGCCATAAGTTACGACTCGACGACCTAAGTCTTTTGCGATGCCAACAACCACTTCATCATCACCACACATTGTGGCTAATCCATAAAACGGCAAATTATGTAAAAAGTCGACATACGTGCGTTTCATTTGCTCAAAGTCACCGCCATAGGTTTCCATATGATCGGCTTCAATGTTGGTCACGACTGAAATCAAAGGTTGCAAGTGTAAAAACGAAGCATCACTTTCATCCGCTTCTGCAATCAAATAACGACTTTTACCCAGACGAGCATTTGTTCCCGCGCTGTTAAGTAGTCCACCGATGATAAATGTTGGGTCTAATTTCGCTTCTGCAAATATGCTGGCGATCAAACTCGTTGTTGTTGTTTTGCCATGCGTACCCGCGATAGCAATACCAAATCGAAAACGCATTAGTTCCGCTAACATTTCAGCGCGACGAACAATAGGAATACGAAGCTCTCGGGCAGCAATAATTTCAACATTGGTTTCATCAATGGCGCTTGATACAACCACAACACTGGCCTGCGCAACGTTTTCTTTTTTGTGTCCGATACTAATGGTGGCACCAAGTCCATTTAGACGTTGAACCACTGCATTTTCATTAATATCTGAGCCTGTAACTTTATAACCTTCGTTTAAAAGTACTTCTGCGATACCGCCCATTCCCGCGCCGCCAATGCCGATAAAGTGCAACGTTTGTAAACGACGCATCGCTGGGTTCACTATATTATCTTGAATACTCAATTACTTAATTCCAATTGTTTGGCACAACTTCAACATGCGGTCCGTTGTACCTAAATTCGCGTTTTGTTTGGCCCGTAGTTGTATCTCTGAAATCAAAGTAGGCGCATGTAATAATTCTTTTAGCACCACGGGCAACTCTGTTTTAATGTTTTGTTGTTTTACCATTCTTGCAGCACCTGATGACACTAACCATTGGGCATTCGCCGTTTGATGGTCATCCACTGCATGTGGCAATGGTACAAATATGGCTGCATTTCCTGATGCCGCTACTTCAGACACCGTTAATGCACCCGCTCTACATATTATAATGTCGGCCCATTCTAATGCCGATGGCATATCATCAATAAAGTCAAAAACGTCTACTTTTGAAGTTTCAAATCCAGCCTGTTTATATTGTTCTAAAACGGCTGACGAGTTCCCTTTTCCTGATTGATGCCTTACTTTTAAGCCTGTGGAGCTGTCAATAAATGGCGCTAAAATAGTCGCTAATTCTTGATTAAATATTTGTGCCCCTAGACTACCACCAATCACTAACACTTGCGTTTGAGTTTGTTCATTTACTAGGCGTTTAGGTAGACTATTTAATTTGGCAATGTCGGCCCTAACTGGGTTACCGACCACTTCAAAAGTTTCAGTGTTGTTAATTCGAGTTTGGTTTTGTATTGGAAATGCCAAAAGTGTCTTTTTCGCAAAACGACTTAGATAACGGTTGGTCATGCCCATTACTGCATTCTGCTCATGCAATATTAATGGAATGCCTAACCATTTTGCCGCCAAGCCGCCCGGGCCCGACGCATATCCACCAAAACCAACAACAACATCTGGCTTTACTTCTTTTAAAATGGTGACTGCTTGCCAAAACGCCTTTAACAACATTAGGGGCAAACCAAGTTTTCGAACTAAACCATTACCTCTAATGCCTTTAACATTAATGTAATGAATCGGAATACCATGTTTAGGGACTATGTCCGCTTCCATTCTGTCTGCAGTTCCAATCCAATCTACTTGCCACTGCTTTGCTAACAGTGCTTGGGCTAACGCGATGCCAGGGAAAATATGTCCACCCGTACCGCCAGCCATAATAAGTGCTCTAGGAGACGTGTTCATTTTGAGCCTCCACTTCAACACTTGATGATAATTTTGCTTGGCGCATTTCGTAATCGATTCTCATCACAATTGCAATGGCGATTGAAAACACAATTAAGCTACTTCCGCCATAAGAAATAAAAGGTAACGTTAAACCCTTTGTTGGCAACAAGCCTGTACTCGCACCGATATTAACAAACACCTGAAACGCTATCCATATCCCAATAGCATAAGCAAAGTAGCCATTATAATGTTGGCCCTTTTCCATCGCTTTAGACCCAATTTTAAGAATTCGATGGATCAGAATTCCCATTACAATGACCAACACAGATAATCCAATAAAACCAAGTTCTTCAGCAATAACCGCTGCAATAAAGTCGGTATGTGCTTCTGGTAAATAGTCTAATTTTTGAATGCTGTTACCTAATCCTAAGCCGTGCCAATTTCCTCGACCATAAGCCATTAAAGACTGAGTTAACTGATAACCGCTACCAAATGGGTCTGCCCAAGGATCAAGAAAGGAAGTGACTCGTCTCATACGATACGGTTCTAGTAAAATTAGGCTTACTACCGCCAATAGGCCGCTTGCAATAAGTGCCACAAACTGCCAAATTTTTGCACCTGCCAAAAATAGTAACGCCATGGTTGTTACAAACATAACAATCACCGTACCTAAGTCGGGCTGTTGTAATAACAATACGGCTAACAAAGTGAAGACCAATAACGGTTTGGCAAAACCTTTTACATGTTCCAATAGTTGATCGTGCTGACGCACTAAATAACCCGCTAAAAATGCAAAGAAAAATAACTTTGCAACTTCCGCCGCTTGTAAGTTAAAGAAACCTAAAGATAACCAACGGCGACTGCCGTTAACCGTATTACCGACCAATAACACCAACACCAATAACACCACTGCAACCAATAACAGTTGCATATTATAACGTCGCCACCAGTCCATTTTAAATAACAACACGGTAAACATAGCCACTAATGAGACAATGATAAAAACAGCATGTTTAATAGCGATGTAATATTCATTGTTGTAAAGCTTTTCAGCAACTGGCATTGACGCCGACGTCACCATAACCCAACCAAAACACATCAAGCATAAAGTAAGCAATAGCAAACTCTTGTCATAAAAAATGGGTGCTTTAACAATTTCAGAGGCATCTTTTCGACGTGCCAAATTTACTAAACCAAAGCCTATTTTATTCATCACAACTCTCCTTTTTTAAGAGAGCTAACGGCACTAATAAAAGCGGCTGCGCGAGCTTGATAATTTTGAAACATATCGATACTTGCACACGCTGGAGATAACAGAATAATGTCGCCGGCTTGAGCATGTAATGCGGCCTCTTTGACAGCTTCGGCAATTGAATTAACAAATGTTAAGCCTGTGGCTGGTACAAAAGTACTAAATTGCTCTTTGTCTTTACCTAACGCAACCACCTGTTTTACATGCTCTTTTAACACTGGAGTAAGCTCTGACAAATCAGCACCTTTGGCATCTCCACCGGCAATGAGCACGATGTTTTTGTTAATGGCTAATCCAGAAACAGCAGCAATGGTAGATCCAATATTGGTAGCTTTTGAGTCATCGATAAAACGAACATCATTCCAGTTTTCAATTAACTGACAACGATGTGCAAGGCCTTCAAAACTTGCTAACTCCGCAATGGCATGTTTTACCTTTATTCCTACAGCTGTCGCTAACGCCATTACTGATAAAGCATTTAACGCATTGTGATTGCCTTTAAGCATAAACGTAGAAAAATTCGCAATCGCCTCTTGTTGGTAATAAAGCGTTTGGCTATTTGGTTCAAAACTCCAAGTCGCTGGACGTCGCTCAGAGTAAAAACCAAAACTTTGCAGTTGCGGTTTTTTATTTACCAACGTTGAATGTTGTTTGTTATTAAATTGCTCTGGAATTGGCTTTGTTAACAAATCATCGGCATTAAATAAGCAAGTCGCTGCGTTTTTATAAATTCTGCGTTTAGACGCACCATACAATTCGTAACTGTCATAACGATCTAAATGATCCGGCGATACATTGAGCACTGTTGCAGCTTCGCACATAAGACTCGATGTAGTGTCTAACTGGAAGCTTGATAGTTCTAGTACAAAAACATCAACGTCTTGGTCTATTACATCGAGAACAGGTACGCCAAAGTTTCCGCAAACAACCGCGCGCTTGCCTATTTTGTTTATAAAATCTGTTAACCAAGCGACAACAGTCGATTTACCATTTGAGCCTGTTACCGCAATAACAGGTTTGGTATTAACTCGGGCAAACAACTCTATATCACAAAAAACATCAATACCGCTTTGTATTGCGTACTCTATCGCCGGTTCTTTTAAACTTATCCCTGGGCTTAATAAAATCACATCAAAATCGGCTAAACTTTTTGAATCCATCGCACCAAAGTGACTCGTTACCTGTCCCAACAGTTCTCCGTGTTGAGCGTTAATTGGCGGTGTTTCTCTCGAGTCATATACCGTTGGTACAATGTTGTTTGTTAACAAAAATCGCAACATCGACATACCTGTAATACCAAGACCGACAATCGCGACCTTAGCAGTAACAAGTTGTTGTAGTGTTTGCGAAGTTTTTAACATTCAGTGTTTACCTAATTTACTTTATTTACTTTATTTACTTTATTTATCTTATTTAAAGGGGGGGTGTTTAGAAATGGAAGAGCCCCCCTCCCTTTTTTAGGGGAGGAAGGCGTCGCCGTGTCGATTCCCTGGTTTCGACACGGCATCGCCGTGTCGATTCCCTGGTTTCGACACGGCATCGCCGTGTCGATCCCCTGGAGCTCTATAGAGGAATCCCTGGGCCCCACTGGGCCCCACTGGGCCCCACTAGACAGAAGGGGCTTCTTCCGCACCTGGGAGCCCCATCCAGAGCTCGAGTCTGAAGCC
>CAWUUQ010000198.1:0-3317 GCA_963925625.1 uncultured Psychrosphaera sp. | reverse complement strand
AGCACCCCTGTTGCAGTGCCAATACTGAAGGCCACGGCGCCTAGTCCTAAGATTCCAAGCGTCTCAACCGTTAAAAACGTTTCCGCCTGTAATTTAGATCCTACAGCTAGACCTAAAAATATGGTCACGATATTGATTAACTCGTTTTGTGCTGTATTGCTCAATCGGTCAACCACGCCACACTCTTTCATTAAGTTACCTAAACAGAACATGCCTACTAAAGGCGTCGCCGCTGGTAAAAACAGAATGGTTAAAAATAGCACGGCTAACGGGAACAGTATCTTTTCTTTTTTACTGACCTCTCGAAGCTGCTCCATTTTAATTTTACGTTCTTCCACTGTTGTTAACGCCTTCATGATTGGCGGTTGAATAATTGGAACTAAAGCCATATAAGAATAAGCAGCAACGGCAATAGCTCCCAACAAATCTGGCGCTAATTTTGACGCTAAGAAAATTGCTGTGGGTCCATCTGCGCCACCGATAATGGCAATGGCAGACGCATCCTGAAGTGAAAAATCAAAACCAGGAATGAGATTAAGTAGAATAGCGCCGAATAAAGTCGCAAAGATACCAAACTGAGCCGCAGCACCTAATAACAACATTTTAGGATTGGCAATTAGTGCACTAAAGTCGGTCATGGCACCCACTCCCATAAATATCAGTAGTGGGAATACCCCTGTTTCAATACCAATATAATATATGTAATACAGTAGCCCGCCAGGTTCGGTAAAGCCCGCCAATGGTATGTTAGCTAAAATTGCGCCAAAACCAATTGGTAACAATAATAACGGTTCAAAGCCTTTTTTTATTGCCAAAAACAATAAACCTGAACCCACCAGCATCATAACTAGTTGTTCCAGTTGAAAATGAGCTAACGCAGTTGATGCCCATAATGTTTGTAAGCCTTCCATAATCTATCCTATGCTCAACAGTATATCGCCGGTCTTAACGGCATCGCCTTCTTTGCAGAAAACTTCGATAACTTCACCTGCGTGTTGTGCTCTTACTTCGGTTTCCATTTTCATGGCTTCTAGAATAATAACAACATCACCTTCTTGTAAGGCTTGCCCTGGTTTAACCAATACTTTAAAAATATTGCCTGCAAGCGGAGAAACTAAGGATTGTGCCGCTTCCTTATTAGAAGCTTGTGGGCTGGCAGATGCTGAGCTTGTTGCCGCACCTGAGTTTTTGTCTTTAGCGGTACTTTTTGCGCCTGGCTCTATGTTCACAATAGTTCCTGAAGGTGCAACAACAACTTCGTACGACTTGCCATCGACGGCAACTGTATAGGCTTCAGCTTGCTCTGTAGATGCAACTTTACTTTTATTGCCAGCAGGAACTTCCTTAACATTCTCTTCTTCGCCAGTAGGCACTGGTTCGAATGCATCGGGGTTATTACGATTTTCTAAAAACTTAAGTCCTATTTGAGGGAATAATGCATAGGTTAATACATCATCTACTACCTCATCTGCTAGCTCAATGTTGCGCTCTTTGGCGGTTTCATTTAATTCTTTTGTTAATTTATCAAGTTCGTCGTCTATATTATCCGCTGGGCGACAAGTAATGGCTGATGCACCTTCAAGTACTCTAGCCTGTAATTCAGCATTAACTGGCGCAGCCGTTGCTCCGTATTCACCTTTTAATACGCCTGCCGTTTCTTTGGTAATAGACTTATAACGTTCACCAGTTAACACGTTTAGCACCGCTTGAGAGCCAACAATTTGTGAAGTCGGTGTAACTAAAGGAATAAAACCAAGGTCTTCGCGTACTCGTGGAATTTCTTTTAAAACATCGTCCATTTTATCAGCCGCGCCTTGCTCACGAAGTTGGTTTTCCATGTTAGTTAACATGCCACCTGGAACTTGTGCTAGCAAAATACGGGAATCAACGCCTTTTAAACTGCCTTCAAATTTAGCGTATTTTTTTCTAACGTCTCTGAAGTATGCTGCTATTTCAGCCAAGAGCACAAGGTCTAAACCAGTGTCTCTTTCCGTGCCTTCCACAATTGATACCATCGTTTCTGTTGCGGTATGTCCATAAGTCATACTCATTGACGAAACTGCGGTATCAAGCATATCAATACCTGCATCGATAGCTTTTTGATAACTCGCCGTCGACAACCCCGTTGTTGCATGACATTGCATGGCAATAGGAATATTTACAGTTTCTTTTAAGCCCTTTATTAGTCTTTCGCATTCATAAGGGTTTAATAAGCCAGCCATATCTTTAATACAAATAGAGTGACTGCCCATGTCTTCTAACTTTTTGGCCATGTCTAGCCACATTTGAAGGTTGTGAACAGGTGAAACCGTATAGGAAATCGTGCCCTGAGCATGCGCGCCTACATCAACAGCGGCTTTAATCGCTGTTTCTAAATTACGAGTGTCATTCATCGCATCAAAAATACGAAATACGTCAACTCCATTGTGATGCGCTCTCTCAACAAATTTTCTAACAACATCATCAGCATAGTGGCGATAACCTAATAAGTTTTGGCCTCGTAACAGCATTTGTTGTTTCGTATTTGGCATGGCTTTTTTAAGCTCGCGAATACGATGCCAAGGATCTTCTCCAAGATAACGAATACATGAATCAAAAGTAGCACCGCCCCAAGATTCCATCGACCAATAACCAACCTGATCCAATTTTTCAGCAATGGGTAACATATCTTCTAGTCTCATTCGTGTTGCTAACAACGATTGATGAGCGTCTCTTAAAACGAGTTCAGTGAGTAACAAAGGCTTCTTCATTTTCAGTCCCTTTACTATTGGTTCTTTTTAAATTGTTTGATGGCGGCCGAAATCGCTGCGACGATGTGGTCAGGTGCATTTATAGATTTATTGATTGATTGACCTGAAGGTTCAACCTTGTGTTCGGAATCAGTAGGGGAATCAACAGCTGCAAACTTAGAGAGCATTTTTGTCGCAAAAATTAACAACGTTAAAAACGAAAAAACAACAACCATGCCCGCGAACATCAAAATACCCGCTTCGTATAACAACTCTGATACCGACATCTTAATTCCTTTGAAATTTTAGTATTAACAATTATTACGTTAATGATATTGATTAGAGTAATAACTCTTTATGTATAGAATTAACACAGAAATAGATAAAAATAAAAGTATTTATATTCAACAGTGTAGACGATGAAGGTAATATTTAACTAGGAAGGTGTGTTTTTTATTACGTTGCATTTTAGTCACACAACTAGTCTATTCTCATCCGACCCGAGTTGAGTCAAAATGTTGTTCATTAAGTTTTTTTGAGGATTTAAAAGTATTGATGTCTTTAAAGGAATGGCGCGCTCGGGAGGAT
>CAWUUQ010000197.1:0-2774 GCA_963925625.1 uncultured Psychrosphaera sp. | reverse complement strand
CGTTCCGCTGCATCTAGGCCATCCAATACATTTCTGCAATGCTGGTAAAAAACTCTACCTTCCTCTGTGAGTGATACTTTGCGTGTGGTTCGATAGAAAAGTTTAACGTTAAGTCTTTGTTCTAAGGCACTGACTTGTCGGCTAACTTGGGCGGTAGAAACTCCCATTTTTTTTGATGCTAAGGTGAAACTCTCACTCTCGGCAACATGAACAAATTCACTTATTCCATCCCACTGCATTTTATTGTTACCTATATGTAAAAGTTAATTGATAAATGTGGTTATTATCATTGTAGAGGAAAAGAATATAATGGCTACATCAAATTTAAAAGGGTAACTACCATGACTGACCAATTTATTAAATCCAAGGCTGCCATTGCCTGGGGACCAAACCAACCACTCAGTGTTGAAGAAGTTGACGTAATGCTACCGCGTAAAGGTGAAGTGTTAGTCAAAGTTATCGCCTCGGGTGTTTGTCATACTGACGCATTCACTCTGTCTGGTGATGATCCGGAAGGTATTTTCCCTGTTATTTTAGGCCACGAAGGCGGTGGTATTGTTGAACAAGTTGGAGAGGGTGTCACAAGTGTTGCAGTAGGCGACCACGTTATTCCTTTATATACACCTGAGTGTGGTGTTTGTAAGTTTTGCTTGTCGGGAAAAACCAATCTATGTCAGCAAATTCGTGAAACACAAGGCAAAGGTTTAATGCCGGACGGAACAACACGCTTTTATAAAGATGGCCAGCCAATTTTCCATTACATGGGATGTTCAACTTTTTCTGAATACACAGTATTACCAGAAATTTCATTGGCCAAAGTTAACAAAGAAGCGCCGCTAGAAGAAGTTTGTTTATTAGGTTGTGGCGTGACAACGGGCATGGGTGCAGTAATGAATACCGCCAAAGTTGAAGAGGGCGCTACGGTGGCTATCTTTGGTTTGGGCGGCATTGGTTTATCAGCGGTTATTGGTGCAACCATGGCAAAAGCAAGTCGAATTATTGCTATTGATATCAATGAAAGTAAGTTTGAGCTAGCGCAAAAACTAGGGGCGACGGATTGTATTAATCCTAAAGACTATGACAAACCTATTCAAGACGTGATTGTTGAGTTAACCGACGGTGGTGTTGATTATTCATTTGAATGTGTTGGTAACGTGAATCTAATGCGTTCAGCATTAGAGTGTTGCCATAAAGGTTGGGGCGAGTCAGTGATAATTGGTGTGGCCGGTGCAGGACAAGAAATTTCAACACGTCCGTTTCAACTTGTTACTGGTCGTGTATGGCGTGGTTCTGCTTTTGGCGGTGTTAAAGGAAGAACCGAGTTACCTGATTATGTAGAGCGTTATTTGGCTGGTGAGTTTAAACTCAGTGACTTTATTACTCACACGATGCCGTTGGAAAAAATTAACGAGTCATTTGATTTGATGCATGAAGGCAAAAGCATTCGCAGCGTTATTCATTTTGACAAGTAACGCTAAGCCAAAGTAAAAGCCACTGTAAGTAAGGGTTAATAACATGATGAGTTTAAAGAATATTAGCGCTAACAAGTCATTTGACGGCTGGCATAAACAATATAGCCATGCATCAAACGTACTTAATTGTGAAATGCGATTTGCTATTTATTTACCGCCTCAAGCAACAGAAACAAATCGAGTGCCTGTTTTGTATTGGCTGTCTGGTTTAACCTGCACCGATGAAAACTTTATGCAAAAAGCCGGTGCGATGAAAATGGCCGCGGAATTAGGAGTAGCAATTGTTGCACCAGACACAAGTCCAAGAGGCGAAAACGTCGCAGATGATGAAGGTTATGACTTAGGAAAAGGGGCTGGTTTTTATGTTAATGCGACTCAAGCGCCTTGGTCCGATCATTACCAAATGTTCGAATACATTGTAAGTGAGTTACCTAAGTTAATTGAAGCAACATTTCCCGTGTCAGACAAACGATCAATATCGGGACATTCAATGGGCGGGCACGGTGCATTAACCATCGCGCTGCGACATCCAGAGTTATATAAATCTGTATCGGCGTTTAGTCCAATTTGTAATCCAGTGGCTTGTCCTTGGGGTCAAAAAGCATTTACTGCCTATCTTGGCACAGACGAATCGGTATGGCGTGAATACGACGCCAGTGAATTAATGCAAAATGCAATACATCATATTCCAGCGTTAGTTGATCAAGGAGAGTCTGATAATTTTTTAGTAGAACAGTTAAAACCGGAATCTTTAACCGCAGCAAGTAAAAAGTCTAATTATCCGTTGGAACTTACAATTCATTCAGGGTATGACCATAGTTACTATTTTATTGCGAGTTTTATTGATCAACATTTAAGTTTCCATGCTTCCTATTTAAACAAGTAATAGAAATTAAGCAGATAAGCTAACTTAAAAACAATAAGCCCTATAATTCTTTAAACAAAGTCTCTAATATTCATTAGTCGAGTTTATAAGAATGTAGGGCTTTTATTTTGGTTCAAATCCATCGTTTGTTATTACAAGTGACATTTGTGTCTGTTGTTGCACTTACTATTTTGAATGCATTTTCTGTATCCCATGCAATGGCAAGTCAATCGGCATCCGACCAAACCGTAAAAGTCGAAAGGCTTAAAACCGAAACAATAAAAAAAATGGCGCAAGTCAACGATCAGGCACATCATCCAGCTCGTATCACGGCGACATCAACTCAAACCGAGCTGTTTCAAAAAATTACCGCTTTAGAAACTCAACTGGCGGAACATAAAAAAGCGCTAGCAGAAGCACAAACACAAACACAAACA
>CAWUUQ010000196.1:0-5762 GCA_963925625.1 uncultured Psychrosphaera sp. | reverse complement strand
GAATGCCTCTGTTGGATATTGTCCACAAGATAGCGGCAAATTTTTTCACAGTGATTTAACTTTAATGGATTGGATGTCTCAGTTCCGTCGCCCATGTCATAACGACTTAAGTGTTCGTGGTATGTTGGGGCGTTTACTCTTTACCGATGACGACGCCAATAAGAAAGCACGTAATTGTTCTGGTGGTGAGAAAAACCGTTTATTGTTCGGCATGTTAATGATGCAAGACATCAATGTTTTAGTAATGGATGAGCCTACTAACCACATGGATATTGAAGCAATTGACGCGTTAAATAATGCACTTAAAGCCTTTGAAGGCACGTTGATTTTTGTTAGCCACGACAGAGAGTTTGTTTCATCTTTGGCTAATCGTATTGTGGATATTAAAGATCAAGGAATTGTGAACTTTGACGGTACGTTAGATGAATATTTAGCAAGCCAAGAATTAGAAAAAGTTGCCGCTGAGAAGCGTGTAGCCTAGGCTTGATTAAAGCAGAACAGATTAAGTTTATAAAATTAAAAGATACACCGAGTAAAAAATTATGAGTACAGAAGAAATATACAAAAATAATCCACTTCACGGCACTAGCCTTGAGCAAGTGGTAACAGAGCTTGTTGAGCATTACGGGTTTGAAATCCTTAATGCTTATCTGAATATTGGTTGTTTCAAAAACCGCCCTACTATTGAGTCAAGTATTAAGTTTTTGAAAAAGACGGAATGGGCGAGAGAAAAAGTGGAAGGCTTTTACCTTTATAAGCTTAAAAATTTACCTAAGCCAGATGACTCACAATATGACAAGCCGCCTCGTGATCGAATTGTGCCATTAACGGACAAACCAAGAGCGCCTAGAGAACTTAGTTTAGAAGATGCAGAACGCGTGCAATACAATAAACAGAAAAAGAACGCCGCTCGAGCAATGAGACTTAAACAATCTACGGAGTTTAATCCGTGGGGCAAAGTTTAATTCTTACTATTTATTGACTGGTTTTGGGTTCGGGTTGGCTAAATCAAGCTAACCCATACTCCAACCAAAAGAACAAACAACACACACCCTATTACCACTTTTCTAACGTTCACTTTTCTAACGGGTTGGCGCTGTACAGAGCTAGTTGTGCTTTTGGCTGGTTCATATTTGTCACCTGAGTTTTGTGTCAATACATTGTATAAATAGCCAAAAAAGCTTAATAACACGCCTGCAACAACAAAGTCACCCAATAGCCAATTAACTTCATGCGTAAACTGCATTGCTATTAGTGGAATTAACAGAATCATGCCTATTGTTAGCATCAACATGATGGCACTCTTTTTTGTAATCAAAATAGAATCGATATTCATAACTTATCCTATGACTTACACTTAATTTACAGTTTGTCGCAACCGGCCTTTTAAATAAGACAGGTGATTGGTAACTTAGTAGAGTATAGAAGACACAAGTTCAATTAACTTACTATTTGATATAGCAAAATTATTGAGCTAAAACCTAGGAGCCACAACCAAAATGCTATTCTTTATATTACTTAGTTTATTCTCCATGTTTTTTTGTTACTTTGTGGCAAAACATCGTAACGCCAACACACAATTTTGGTTAATTATTGCTTTGATATTTGGTCCTTTCGCAATGCCATTTGTACTTTTTTCACGTCCAAAAACAAAGCCAGTTATTAGTGATTAGTGATTAAAGCTGTTTGTGTTTTTATTAGTGCTGTCATGTCTCTGTGGCAACTCTGTCGCGCTGCTGTCGTGTTAATTTCGTCACCGACAGCCTGATTTTAGTTTAATAATCACCTCTCAATTGAAGCTTGGAAAATAGTATGATCCTAAAAAAACTACGTGTTCAAAAAGGTTGGTCTCAAAGTCATTTGGCTGAAACAGCGGGCTTGAGCACAAGGACAGTTCAACGCATCGAAAGTGGACACAAGGCTAGTTTAGAGTCACTTATGGCACTCGCTTCGTCATTAGAAGTAGATATTTCTACATTAAGGCAGGAGATTACAGTGATAGATAAAACAACAGAAAAATGGCAGAGTCATCCACTCTTTTTACGCATTTTATTTGCCGATTCAAATATAGCGTTTATTGGGCCAGGCACTCGTAGGAATTACTTACGATTTGAAACTTTAATGGCTGTTTGCGCCATTTTATTATTTGTATCTGCCGTATTTCTACCCGTGCTCGCCATTGCGGGAATTGTGTTGCTATTAATATCGTACTTATGTGCGGTTGCAGTTCGATTGGGCGACAAACATGATATTTGGTAAAATTTATCTGTTTTTTTGCCAAGTTTATCTCAGTAATTGAAACTAGGCTTCACGCCTTGGTTTCCATTATTTTATAGATAATCACGCTTTTTAGACATCCCGCCAATGCCCGCATTTAAGGTATTGGTAGGGTCTAATTTTTTATAGTTCTCAGCCAGCGCTGGTTTTGCAATGTAATGATGACCCACATTGTGCTCTGCAGGATATTCCGCGCCACGTTTCTCAAGCTCACTTAATAATGACTTTTTGATAGCCGCCGCATCTTCACCTTTTTGAACTAAATAGTCTTGATGAAATACGTGACATAAAAAATGTCCGTAATACAATTTGTTCACTAACTTATCATTAATGTGTGCTGGCAGGGTTTCGAACCAGTCATCGTCATTCCGTTTTAGCGCAATGTCCAAAGCCACAATTGATTCAACTTCTTGATTGTGGATGGCCGCATATTGCACGGCTGCGCCCGCTGCGGCAAATCTTAATAAATAAGCCGATTTTGTTTCCTGCTCGGTGCATAAGAAAAAGTCTAATTTAGAATCGCGGTCTGCATTTCCATCAACTTGATTTAACTGACTTAAAAGAGAAATGGTTTCTTCTTTAAGGTGTCCTTTCACCGTTAGTATCAGTTGGTGTTCGTATTTTTTGTTCCTGTCATGTAGGCGTTTTGGGGTTTGAGATGGAAATAAGTTTGCAATCTTAAACGCGACTTTATCAACCGCGCCGGTTTGTAAAAAGGAGAAAGCCTTAAAAACTGGACGTTTAAACGTAGCCTCTAAACGGCGTTTTAGATTAAAAAAGCGAGGTAACCAGTTGGTGCCCAAATACTTTATTAAGAGTACCGTATCTCGACCATATCGGTCCGCCAACTCAAAAGTATCCCGATGTAAGTACTCTGCGTAAACGGGCAAGCAGGATGACTGGGTAAGTAGCTCTTTTCTAACGCTTTCTAAAAGCGTCGTCGAGTTTGTACCTATATAAAACGTATGTTCATTCTCATTTTTTAAAAAGGTATCAACTCGCACCGCAAATACAGCAAGTTTTCCCGCACACCCACTTGCCTGATGCAATCGCCTAGGATCAGCATTATAACGAGCTGGCGAGTCTTCATTTGTTTGGCGCACCCAATTTGCATAGTCGCTGTCAGATGCCTTTTTATTGGTCGAATGAATATCTGAGCTAGCATAATTTTTATATTGTAGATTATTAAGTATGTCTTCAACTGACTCGCCCAAATCAATATCAAGCTCATTAACAAGGCTTAAAGTGCCGTCTTCATTCACCTGCGCGTATAGTGCGAGTTCAGTATAGGCAGGCCCTCTTTCCACCAAAGCGCCACCTGAGTTATTACATATTCCACCAACTATAGAAGCGCCAATGCAAGAAGAACCTATAACTGAATGGGGTACCCGACCATAAGGCTCAAGTGCTTTTTCTAAGGAGAATAAACTAGCACCAGGCAGCGCAACAATTTGTTGCTGTTCGTCTAAAACATGAATGTCATTAATTCGAGTGGTATTAATAATAACGGTATTACGATCACACCCTTCTGCCGGCGTTGAACCACCCGTTAACCCTGTATTTGCGGCTTGCATCACGACAACTACGTTCGCTTTAATACAAGCCTCAAGTAACTGCCATTGTTGCCAGAGCGTTGCAGGTTTAACCACCGCCAATGCCGGCCCCTCACCTTCTCTAAAGCCTTTTCTATATGGAGATGTGGCTTGTTCACTGGTTAAAACATGGCGGGAACCAACGATCTTTTTAAAACTTTTAATAAGCGACGCATGCGGCATGTTTGAGTATCTTTTTTTGTTTGAGAAGATTGATATTTGATTATGTTGAATAAACCACTTTCAAAACTTACCACAAGAGTTTGTATTGGGAAAATGCATTTTATTGAAGTGCTGTTCGGGGGACTAAAGGCATTCTAAATTGTTCCTGACATTCTTATGAGAAGAGCACGTCGAACCTCGAACTCAGGTTCTAGAATCCTCTAAGCCTAGAAATTAAAAAACCCAGCACAAGTACTGGGTCATTTTTTAATTTATGGCGGAGAGAGAGGGATTATAAAAGGCTCCTGCCTTTTGCCCTGCGGGCCAGCTAAAGCTGTTCTAAATTGCTCCCGACAATTTAGTCGAACCTCGAACTCGGGTTCTAGAATCCTCTAAGCCTAGAAATTAAAAAACCCAGTACAAGTACTGGGTCATTTTTTAATTTATGGCGGAGAGAGAGGGATTCGAACCCTCTACCACTTTACCAAATCAAACTAACCGATTGATTATTAAATATTTTTCAAAAACCAAAATGAGAAGTGAATTAAAGTTGTTCCACATCTTTATACCATATCAAAAACAAATTCACTAATTACAGCAAATGAAGTAATCATTTTTAAAATGAAATTATTAAAATACAAAGTTAGATATCAATTGTTGAGGGAGTTTGTTTTTAACAATCCCTCTGTCACTCGATTAATTTACTGGAGATAAAAATTAAAAAATCTTAATTTTTTACCTATTTGATCTCAAAAAACATTATACCTAGTAAAGAACAATCTAAAGCTTGTTCTTTACAGTTACCATTTTTGTTGTTGTTGTGTCTTTTTAAGTAAAATAAAGATCTAAAAAAAGGAATAGAAACATCTAGAAGGTTATAATATTAATAGCATATTTTACAAAAAAAGTAAACAGATACAGTTAGTTATATAAAAAGTAAATAAAAGAAAAGTAAAAAAACAATATTATCCAATTACTTATTTACAATTCCAAAAACACATCAAAAATTGTTGGTATTTTAATCAAAAAAAGGTTGAAACAGCTGCGTTTTTATGAAATATTTAAAGCATAGAGACCGACTATGCATGTCAACATGCTCGGTAATTTTAGGAAAATTAACAAAGGAGAAAAATACAAAAAGAGAGAAAATACAAATGAATTCTTATCAATTTATACATATCGAAAGCTTTGCTTTTACCCCCCGAAAAAACAGCAAAAGACGATCTGCTGAATCAGTTTTGCGTGAATGCGCTAGAGAACTGGACTCATCTTGAGTCACATAAAAAATCCTAAAGATCCTATTTTACTACATGGTATCGAACCGCTCGAAGCCTTGAAAAGGCTTAAATATATTCACGAAAATGGTAAAGATAATCGCGGTCGAAAGATTCGCAAAGATGCTCAGCTTATGAGTGGTTGTGTGGCATCAATTCCATTGGCTCCATCGAAAGATAATTTAGAGAGCGAAAAAGTAAAGAAATGGTTGAAGGAACAACATGACTTTATGTTACAAAAATTTGGCGATTGTTATGTAAGCCAACTATTACACATTGACGAATCATATATTCACACACACTCGATAATTATAGCCAATATGGATGAGTTCCAAACTGTAAGTTTGGATAAAGTCCACCCTGGATATACTGCTCAACGATCTGTACCAACGGATGCAGGAAGAACATTCAAGAAGAAGGCTTATCAAGAGGCTATGAGGCTTTTTCAAGACTCATA
>CAWUUQ010000195.1:0-5040 GCA_963925625.1 uncultured Psychrosphaera sp. | reverse complement strand
AGTAACCCTTTTTTTTTTTTTTTTCACGCTTCTGGGTGATTAAACACTTGATGAAGCTTGAGTATTGGAATGTATTCTTCCCTTAATCTTAAGACATCAATGTCGCCGCCAACGGAGTTAACCTTAGTCATGTCTATTTGTAATGACTCAACAATCGACACAAGAGGTATGATGTAAATATGATCACCGACCTTGACTAGCTGGCCATCTAATATAGCCAGTGTCAGCGGCAGTCTTATAGTAAAGGTAGAGCCCTTTCCAGGTTCTGAAATGACCTCAACAGTACCGTTTAGCGCATTGATATTTCGCTTAACAACGTCCATACCTACGCCGCGTCCTGAGATATCACTTACTACCTCAGCCGTAGAGAATCCGGGTTTAAATATGAGCTCATTTACTTCTTGCTCCGTCAATACGTCGGTCTCTGCTATCAAGCCTTTTTCAAGCGCTTTTTGTTTGATTTTTTCTGTGTTTAACCCACGGCCGTCATCAATGATTTCAATGACAATATTGCCCCCTTGATGAAAGGCATTTAATGTCACACTACCCGTTTCTTGTTTCCCCGCAGCAATGCGTTCTGATGTTGTTTCTAAACCGTGGTCTAATGAATTTCGGATTAAATGCACCATGGGATCCGATATTTTTTCCATGACCGTTTTATCTAGCTCGGTATTCTCGCCTTTTAAAATTAAATCGACCTTTTTATCGAGCTGTTGAGCGGTATCTCTTACTAAACGAGGAAATCGAGAAAATACAAAACTTATAGGTAACATTCTGATCCGCATCACACTTTCTTGAAGGTCGCGGGTGTTATGTGCTAACTGCGCTAAGCCTTCGCGTAACGTGAGCAATCTGTTGCGATCTAGCTGTTCTTCATTGCCAAGCTCGTGCAGCATTGACTGAGTTATCACTAATTCACCGACCATATTAATCAGTGAGTCGACCTTATCGGTGCCAACTCTAATTGAACTAGAGCTTGTATTGCTTGCTGTCGCAGCTGCTGTCTCAACTTTCGACTCGACATCTACTTTTGTTTCAATTTTTACGTCAACTTCATCTTTTGTGTCTACTTCAGCTTTTGTGTCTAATTCTGGGGCCGCTGGAAAAACAGGTTCTTCAAATTGTGCGATTAACCTAATTGTTATTTCTGCATCATCTTCAACCCACTCAAATACACGTTTAATATCTTCTTCAGAGCTGCTCGTATCAAGTGTGATCATCCATTTTAAAAAGCAATCATCCGGAGCTAACTCTTTTAATTCAGGTAACTTTTCTAGGCTTGATAACACCGCAACTTCGCCATGTTCTGCTAAGTCTTCAAATATAAATAATGGTTCATTGCCGGTTTTAAATAAATGAGGTTCTGGGGCAAAGGTAATCTCAAACATATTGGTAAGAACGGTTGCGGGTTTACTGACTTCTTCAATTTGCGCCGTAGTTGGTTTTGAGCTTTGTTGTGTTAACGGTTTGTTTGCTACGGAAGGATCTATGGCCAATATTGCTTCAAATTGAGCTTTAAGTTGTAACGCCTCTTCGGATTCTTGTGGTGCGTCATTCTGTATAGCGTTTAGCATGTTTCTCAAACAATCTATAGACTTAAGCATCAGGTCGATATGATTTGCAGCTAACAGGCGCTGGCCATTGCGAATTTGGTCTAATAAGGTTTCGATTTCATGTGTAAAAGAGGCGATAGCTTGAAAACCAAACGTTCCGCTGCCGCCTTTGATGGAATGTGCAGATCTAAATATGTTATTAATTATTTCGCTATCAACTTCTCCTGGCGCCAAGTTTAGTAACTCAGACTCCATGGTTTCAAGACATTCAAAGCTTTCATCAATGAATACTTCATAAAATTGGGAGAGATCGATGCTCATTATTAATCCCCATTCTTAACTTTTAAAAGAGTTCAAGAGGCTCAACGAGCGACTTTTTTGATGACAGCAAGTAATTGTTCAGGATTAAAGGGCTTGACGATCCAACCCGTTGCGCCTGCTGCCTTGCCTTCGCCCTTTTTGCTGACACCAGATTCTGTGGTTAACATAAGAATAGGAGTGAATTTAAATTGAGGTAATGTTCTTAGGTTTTTAACGAGTTCTATGCCATCCATGTTGGGCATATTTACGTCGGAGATGATGACATCAAACTCTGCTTCTTTAGCGATGTTCAAAGCTTCTACGCCATCTTTTGCATCAGTTACGTCATATCCTGCATTTTGCAGAGTGAAACCTACCATTTGTCTCATTGATGCTGAATCATCAACCGCTAAAATTCTTTTCATACAGTGAATTCCACCTTTGCTAAGTTTCTATAAACCGGGAAGGTCCAAGTAATCTTCTACACCTAATTGGCTAGCTATGTTATTCAATGCTTCGCTTTCGCCAATCCAACCAATTC
Source organism: uncultured Psychrosphaera sp. (assembly GCA_963925625.1). Lineage (GTDB taxonomy): Bacteria > Pseudomonadota > Gammaproteobacteria > Enterobacterales > Alteromonadaceae > Psychrosphaera. The sequence continues at coordinate 2,646 of CAWUUQ010000195.1, read as the reverse complement.
TATTACCAGTAAAGGAAAGGGATTTTTGCAACGCACATAAGACTTGGAGAGACGCCGTATCGGCATCGGTCACTTCGGTGATATCCAGTTTGATATTTTGTTCCGAGTCTAAAATTTCTTTTAATGCATTCGATAATTTTTCGACGTCAGAGATGTGCAATTTACCCGTTAACTTCATCTTTACGTTTTTGATCTTTTAGTAACCGTGTAAATTTAGAATAGACCTAATTATCTAAAATTCCAGATAATCACTTTATTCTTGGTAATTTATAAAGACGTAATTTTGATGAAGTCGGCAACTAAGACTTGAGGGTTGATTGAAGGTATTTTGCCTTTTAAAACTTCTGGCTTAAACATGGCATGAATTTCAGCATTAGGGTTTAGCAAAACAACGGTTCCACTATGATCAACATAGTAGTTTTCTAAAACTTCTTGCGGAGGAATCGAATACATTAGGCCTAAGTTGCGAACAAACGGATAGAGCTCTTTATGTTCCGCGCGCAGGCCAATAATGTCATCATGAAAATACTCTGTATATTTTTTAATATTCGAAGAAGTATCTCGTTTAGGATCAACTGACAACAACAATACTTGTGTATTGGGTTGAGCTTTTATTAATTCTGGCAACGCACTGGTCAGTTTCATCATGGTGGTTGGGCAAACATCGGGGCACGACAAATAGCCTAAAAATAAAAGACTCCACTTACCTTTTAAGTGCTGGTTAGTGAAGTTATTTCCAGCTTCATCAATTAAGCTAAACGGCTCAATAATCCTTGGTTGCTTGTAATAAAGCGTATTTACCGACAGATCTGATTCGTCTAATGTAGACTTCATGTTAGAAAAAACAAGGCCTGCCGAAAACGCAATAATGGCTGCACAGGCAATGAGAATAGAATGCTGTCGGTTCATTCTTTATAACCTTACTAAATAAAAGTGATCAACTAACAAGCCTATAAATAATACTAACAAGTGCCATATCGAGAACTTGAACGTATCCATCGCTATGTCTTTGTCTTCTTTAACTTTTAGCTGCCAAGCGTACTTTAAGAATAACAAGTTGACGATAGTACTAGAAACTAAATAAATCAGTCCGGTCATTGCGACTAAATACGGTAAAAAACAGACTAGTGTTAATAATATTGTATATAAAACAATGGCGTTTTTAGTAAATGGCAAACCATGAGTTACTGGCAACATAGGAATATTTACACGAGCATAGTCGTCACGTCGATGAATCGCTAAAGCCCAAAAGTGCGGTGGTGTCCAAGTGAAAATAATCATCACTAATAAAAACGCATGAGGGTGCAATTCGCCCGTCATACTAACCCAGCCTAACAGTGGAGGCATGGCTCCAGCAAGGCCACCGATTACTATATTTTGAGGGGTAAGACGTTTCAAAACCAACGTATAAACAACGGCATAACCAAACAAGCTTGCGAGTGTCAGCCATGCAGACAATGGATTTACCAATGCATACAACAGCACAAACCCAATTGCAGCCAATGCAAATGAGAAGACGATGGCTTGTTGATTTGAAATTCGGCCTTTTGCGATGGGACGATTATACGTTCTCGCCATTTTTGCATCTATTTTTTGGTCAACAATGTGGTTCATTGCGGCCGCCGCGGCTGATAACAAACCAATACCAATTGACGAGATAACTAATAATTCTAAATTTGGCCAACCAGGTTGCGCCAATACCATGCCAACAATGGCCGTAATCACCAACATGATCACCACTTTAGGCTTGGTGATTTCATAAAAGTCTTTTAATAAAGTCGTAATTGAACGTATAGGACCCGTAATAACATTTGTTTCTGACATGATTAAACTCCCTGCCCATTAACGACATTTACATGATGAGATAATTTGTTGTGATTATTAACATAGAACCACAACATCAATAGACTGCCTAATAAAGTAAGCCCAATGAAGTTGTGTGCAACCGCAACACCGAGCGGCAAGTGCATGACAACATTGGTAATACCTAATGCGATTTGAAGCCCTGTAACTATGCCTATGAGCACTGCAAAAGGTCGCAATTGTGCGTGTTTAAAGGCCATAATTAGCAACATGATAATGGCTAACGTAACGACCATAGCTCCAAATCGATGGAGAATGTGAATGGTCATTCTAGCCTCGTAAGGAAAAACACCATATTCATAATCTTCGTAACCGTGTGGAACGGATAAAGCTTGATTCAAATCAAATTTTTGTTGCCAACCAGGCTCACAAATAGGTAAGTCGGTACACGCAACGGCGGCGTAATTTGCAGCTGTCCAACCGCCCAATGCAATTTGTAATGCAACAACCACAAAAGTCATTCTAATAACGTTTAATAACTTAGAGCCATTTTTTAAACTAGATGAATAGTCGTGAAGCTCACCAGATTGGTCTCGTTTTTCGCGCCTGAGCTTTAATGTTAATAATAAAATTAAACAGAAGGTGGTAAATCCACCGAGAAGATGGCCCATTACAACTAATGGCATCAAATTCATTGTTACGGTTAACATGCCTAAAATTGCTTGAAAGCCTATCGTAACCAATAATAACGATGACAAACCAACATGCTGTTTTGCTTTTACACTTAAGAAAAATAACGCGGCGACCAGTAGACCCAAGCCACCGGCAAAATAGCGATGTACC
>CAWUUQ010000194.1:0-6796 GCA_963925625.1 uncultured Psychrosphaera sp. | reverse complement strand
CTTTCCAAACCATCCCAATTTATTGCCTGCTTTTTTTGAAGATGAAATGGCAAACGCTGATATTGATTCTGCTGCCAAACAGAATATGTCATTTGTAAAAAAACCGTTGTTCTCGCGTGAAGGTGCCAATATCAGCTTTGTTGACGGAAGTTCAAGTAAGTTAATGTCAGATGGGCCTTACGGGCAAGAAGGCTACATTTATCAGCAACGACATTTGTTACCCAGGTTTGCGAGTTCCAGTCGTACAAAAAACCACACATCTAAACTAGATAAGGGCTCATCAATATCGGATAACTACACTCTTATAGGTAGTTGGTTGGTTGATGATAAAGCAGCAGGCATTTCATTACGGGAAGACTCGTCGCCCATTACTCAAGACTTAAGCCGCTTTTTGCCACATATTATTTTAGACTAATCAAAAGTGTTACTTGCCAATTATATTCACAAACTCTTGATTCACATTAATTAAGCTAAAGCTATGTATTTTAGAGCGCGAACCTTCACCAATCGCTTTAGGTGGCACAAGCCTTTCTTTAGCGGCAATGTCTTGCTCAAACACGTCTTCCAATGCGGCCCTTATCTCACTTAACGTTTTATCAAGATTACTTTCAAAATTCGGACGTTTTCTAATCGTATGGCCAAGTTCGATTAATCGATAAAAGTACTTTTGAGACAACAACAGAAACTCTTCAGGAAGGTCTTTGTTTAAGTTTAGGTTTACACCCGGATTTGCGATACAAAACTCAACCAAGGCGCAATAAAAGCAAAGTGGCTTGTTGGATAATGGCGTCTCTTTGCCCGACTTGTCACTTATCAACAATTTGCTTCGAAGGTCTATTGTAAGCAATAACGGCGTTTGAGGTCGGCGCAACTCCATAGGCTTAAGCTGTTCTTTACATTTGTCTCGGTAAAGAATAAAGCCAAACAAACAAATAGAAAATAACAGTGGAAAAACACTCAACCATCCGACAGGAAGCTTTTTATTTGAATCAAATAATACATATATATTTTGTTCAACAGAAAAAAGTGTTTCGTATTCTAGTTTTGCCGTTTCTGCCGCACTACTTTTTTCTCGATCAGAGTAGTGTGGTCTTAAATAGTTAGTGCTTGGTAACGTTGTTGTAATAGAGGTTACTTTGGTATTCCAGCCTTGAGTTTCGCCGAATTTGTTTAACAAGCTAATATATGCCTGAATTTGCTCTTCATCACCCACTTCGTTTAACCAACGTTTTTCAATTGGAATAATTGGTAAATCTAAGGCGATACGCGTGACTATTTCATGCTTCACTGTTTCCAGCTCTTTATTATGAGCATTAGCCAGACTAAGGAAGTAAACAAAATAAAAAAGAATAAGAGAACTAACAAATGACAAGATGGATTTAAGCCAAATGGAGCTTCGAATCTTTTCAAATAAGGTAGTTAAGAAACTCATTAATTAATGCCTCCATTGTTAATCTTGCACTGAGGTGCATGCGCGAGTTTCAAACTTTTGTAATAGCTTGATGTCTGCTGCTTTGCAAAACTCAATAAAAACTGCCTTGTACTACATAACAGATCATTGTTTTCAGTTGCTAGTCTTAGATACCAAGCTGTACCAGAAACAGACTCTGCTATGCTTGTTGTATAATTTTTTGAAAACAGAGCGGCATCTTCTTCCTGCCAAAAAGATGCAATGATATCTACTTCGCCGGAAATCAACATTTCTCTCAACTCTTTGTGGGTACTCGCGTATTCTATATTCATTCGACTCAACGTTAGCCCTAAACGTGTGAACAGTTGTTTTGGAACAATATGCCCTGAGCGACTGGTTGGATAAACTACCAAACCGATTTTTTTATCAAAAAAGTATTCTTTAGTTAATTTAGGTTTTTCATTAAGTGAGATTAAAAAGGATTGATAACTTGGGTAATAGGCAACTTTTTTATAGCCATGAGTTTCTTCTGCTTTTAATGCCGACATTATATTTTCTTTTACTAAAGCTAAATCGGCCTTACCATTTCCTAACATGCTAATAGTGTTCACGTCACTAACGCCCCAATAAGAAGACACAGTTCCAAATTGTTTATTAATCACTTTGTCTCTACATACAATCTGATTTAACAAAGTAGAATTTGACTCACCACCGCTGTAAATAACAAATGTTCGTGCATTACTAATAGACTTTGTTGTGCAGTCCATTGACGGGTTTATTAAAGTTGGTAAGGAAATAATGTGTTGATTTGGCCCTACTTGACCTATCAACCACAATAACAAGCATGCAATAGCTATAAAGCTAACATACCAACTAGAATGTAATTTCGCTAAAAACAAGTGCATAATAAATTAATCTCCTCGGCTATTCACGGCACGAACAATTTATTCTACCTTTATTTACTTGTTGAATTAAGTAATTTTACTCATTAACTATAACCCACTGTTTTTATTGGATTATTAATATGTAATTATGAATCACTAAAACTACTTCCTATAGTTTTTAAAACAGGCATAATATGCGCAACTTTTCACCGAACCAGTTCAATTAACAATCAATACAAAACTGGCGGTAAAATAACTATTAGATATAGGATAAGTTTAATGAAGAACTTTAGATCTGCTGTTTACGGTCTTGTCGCATCAACTATGCTGTTGTTGGTCTCAAACAATGCTGCAGCATATGGCCAGAATGGTCATCGCATCGTCGGTCAAATTGCAGAGTGGCATATCACGCCCGCGACAAAACAGGCCCTCATAAAGTTGCTTGAAGGAGATATGCTCCCTGAAGTAACGACCTGGGCAGATGAGATGCGTTCTTCTCCAGAAAAAAAATGGCGCGCTCTAGGTAAATGGCATTATATAAGCCTTGAAACACTAGACGAGTTTAAGCCAGATGCCTACAACGGCGAAGCAAAAGATATCTATACTGCAATACGAAAAACAATCGACGTTCTTACCTCTCCTACTTCATCTCATGAAGACAAAACTTTCCACCTTCGTTTTCTTACTCATTTAATTGGTGATTTACACATGCCTCTACATGTTGGCAGAAAAGAAGATAAAGGCGGCAATGCGATACAGGTTGAGTTTTTTGGAAGCAAGATGAACCTTCACACATTGTGGGATACGAAATTAATTGAAAACCAAAACCTTTCTTTTACAGAATTTGCAAAATTCATCGATACCAATAATAAAAAAGATATCGCGGAATTGTTAAGCACTAAACCTCGTGATTGGGTGGCGGAGTCATTCAAATTACGCGCAGATGTTTATGACATTAAAGATGGAAAATTTAAATATGATTACATCTATCAACATATGCCAACGGTTAAGAGCCAATTACAAAAAGCAGGCATTCGTCTTGCAGGTGTTTTGAACGCAATTTTTGACCCAAATGCAAAACCGGGTAAAAACAGCATTAACTTAACATCGTTATAAAGAATAAAAATAATAATAAAAACAACTTTTTAAATTTAAACTTTCACTACTAAATCAGGAAAAGACAATGAAAAATGTCATTAAGCATAGCGCTCTAGCTCTTGCAGTAACAGCTGCACTTAGCTCTGGTGCTGTATATTCAGCAGAAACGTCAACAGCAGTTCGCGGTACTATCGAAACTGTTGCTGGCCAATCTATTACTAACGCAACAATCACGTTCTTACACGTACCTTCTGGTAGTGTAAAAGAAGTGACTGTAAACGAAGCAGGTGCATACCGTGCACGTGGTTTACGTTTAGGTGGTCCTTACTTAGTAACAATTACCTCTGCAGGTTTCCAAGGTAAAGTTTATGAAAACATCTTCCTTGAATTAAATGACACTAAAGACTTGTCTGCAAAACTTGAAACTAGCAACAACATCGAAAAGATCACTGTTACTGGTTCTAATACGTTTTTCGCAAACTCTGGTTCTAGCAGCGTATTCTCGGCTGAAGATATTGCTAAATCAGCAACTTTCAACCGTGACATCAAAGACATCGTACGTTCTAACCCGTTAGCAACTGTTGATGCAACTGGTACTGAACTAAGCATTGCTGGTACTAACCCTAAGTATAACTCTTTGACAGTTGACGGTGTTGGCGTAAACGACACATTTGGTCTGAACTCAAATGGTTACCCTGCACAACGTCCACCAGTTTCTCTTAACGCTATTGACCAAGTAAGCATTGACTACGCACCGTTTAACGCGCGCGCGGCTAAATTTACTGGTGGTACAATTAACGTTGTAACTAAGTCTGGTACAAACGACCTTAGCGGTAGTTTCTTCATGGAGAAGGTAACTAACTCTGGTGATGCGTTTAATGAAAAAGCATATGACCGTAGAAACGAAGTTTTCGAAATGGAAGAATTCGACGTTGAAAACGAAGAGCAAGCATTTGGTGCTTCTTTGGGCGGCGCGATTATCGAAGACGAGTTGTTCTACTTTGTTTCTTATGAAGAATGGCAAAATGACGTTAAGTTTAACTATGACTTAACCACTCTTGATGGTCATAACGTTACGACGGGTGAAGTTGATCAAGTATTAACTGCACTTAAAGACGTATACGGCATCACTGATTCAATGGGCGGAACTCCTCCAGCTGACAGCGATAAAAAGCTTTTAGTTAAACTTGACTGGAACGTTAGCGACGATCACCGTGCTGACTTAACATTCAGTCATCAAGAAAATAAAGCAGCTCGTAACTTTACTAATAATGACGGTACTGTAAACCTTGCATCTAATGGCTGGTCACAAGACTCTGAAACAACGTTAGTTACTGCTCACTTATTCTCAGATTGGAATGCTGATTTTTCTTCTGAAATTAACTTTGCTTATAAAGACTACACGCAAGCTTCTAATACGGCTTCTAACCTGGGTGAAATTAACATTCGCACAGGTTCTGGTACTATCGTAGCGGGTCAAGATGAAAACCGTCACGGCAATGAACTAGCAAACGAAACATTAACGTTTGGTTTCCACGGTTTATACCTTATGGGTGACTTTGAATATAAGTTTGGTTTAGAAATTGACAATGTTTCTAACTACAACTTATATGCACGTGACGCTGCGGGTACTTGGTCATTTGATTCAATTGAAGACTTTGAAAATAAAATTGTTGACCGTGTAGAGTACTCAAATGCTTATACAAACGACATGCAAGACCTAGCTTACTCAGTAGATACAACACAAGTTGCATTATATGGTGAAGTTAATACTGACCTAACTGATGACATCGTGATTACTGCTGGTATGCGCTATGAGCGTTTATCTGTAGACGGTTCTCCTCGTGAAAACCCTAGCTACAAAGAAAACTACGGTTACTCAAACACTTACAACATGGACGGTCTTGACATCTTCATGCCTCGTGTTGGTTTAGAGTGGACAGTAAGTGATGATCTAACTGTACGTGGTGGTATCGGTCGTTTCTCAGGTGGCATGCCTTTAGTATGGGTATCTAATGCTTATACTAATGATGGTTTAACTAAAGCATCAGCGACAAGTGCTGCGACAAATGAAGTTGCTGGCGACCCATCACAAGTAGTATTTGACCGTGTTCCACAAACTTTACAAGACTCTCTTGTACAAGGTGACGGCAGCACAAATACTATCGATAAAGACTTCAAAATGCCTTCTGATTGGCGTTACCAGATTTCTGCAGACTACACGTTCGACATCCCTATGTTAGGTGATGGTTACCAGTGGTTTACAGAATTCACTTATGTTGATCGTCAAGACACTCAATACTGGATTGACCAATCTCGTATAGATGGTGGAAATCGTACTGTTGAAGGTCGTATTATTTGGGACAACATCCATGGCGGCGCTAACCGTTGGGACATCCAATTAACAAACCTTGATGACGGTGGTTCTAGCAAAATCTTTACTACTGCTTTAAACAAAAAGTTTGATTCAGGTGTGGCATTTAACATGTCTTACACTAATCAAAATGTTGAAGAAGTGGCACCTGGTACAAGTTCAACTGCAGAGTCTAACTTCCAATACGAAGTTACAACTAACCGTAACAACCCTGAAATGGGTCGCGGCGTATATGAAGTTGAGCACCGTTTTGTACTTAACTTAAGCTACGACACTGAAATGTTTGATGGTTATAACACGTCATTCAACTTATTCTTTGAGCGTCAATCAGGTCGTCCTTTCTCTTGGACACTTGGTGCACATAACGATGATGACTTAGGTGACCAACGTGACTTCAACCGTGCGGATACTTACTTACCGTACTTACCGTCTGGCGCAACTGATCCAGCATTTGACTTCAGCCGCTTAAGCTATGAAGAAACTTATGCGCTAATGGAATTGGCTGGCGTAACTGGTTATGCAGGTCAATATCTTCCTAAGTATGTTGGTACTCAGCCGTGGACAACTACGATGGACCTAGCGATTACTCAGGAAATTCCTGGACTAATGGATGGCCATAAAGGTCAGCTATATGTAAACGTTGATAACTTCGCTAACTTATTAAACGATGATTGGGGCAAGGTTTACCGTATGAACTTCCCACAAAACATCTTGTTTGATTATGACGTAAACAGCGATGGTCAATACCGTTTACAAAACCCATTTGGTAACGTTAATCCAAACAACTACGACACTTTCTTAGTTGAGCAATCAACTTGGAACATTAAAGTTGGTGTAAAATATAGCTTTTAATTTATAATTAAACGCTGATATAAAATGCCTGCCTATTTTATAGGTGGGCATTTTTGTATTTATTCTGAGAATTTTATGGAGAACACTTTGAAAAACAATGCTTTAATAAGCTTGAAACAATTAAGCATGGTCGCTTGTGGCCTATTATTTTCAGTTACGTCGGTTTCTTGTGCTGCC
>CAWUUQ010000193.1:0-9244 GCA_963925625.1 uncultured Psychrosphaera sp. | reverse complement strand
AAATTCTTAGTGAAAACCTTAAAGAGGATCGTTTGGCTCGCGTATTTTCTACAATTGATGAGCGTATTCAGCACTTAAGCGATTTTGTGCAGGGGTACGGTAAATTCGCTAAGCTTCCCGAACCGAAAGTTCAAGCTATTGATTGGGGACAGATAATAGCGACGCTTAAGTCACAATGGCAGTTTGTTGATTTATCAGAGCCAGGGCAAATAGTTTATGCAGATCCTGTGCAATTAGAACAATTGTTAATTAACCTTTTAAAAAATGCACATGAATCTGGCTCTTCAGCACAGGACGTTTGCATCAAGCTTGAACAGCGAATTAACGAGTCTTGCATCTCTGTGATGGATAAAGGAAAAGGTATCTCTGAGGCCGTGATGGCAAACGCGCTAATTCCATTTTACTCCACCAAACCTAGTGGCAGCGGACTAGGGCTTGCTTTGTGCCGAGAGATTACTGATGCGCACCATGGTCACATTGCGCTTTTTAACCGTGGTGAAGGTGGCTTGGCGGTAAGAGTTGTACTCCCTTTTCAATAACAAATCTGCGATCTATCGGACCTATTAAAGACATGGTTTCATTCGGCCTGATTTAATAAAAATTTAGCTTACAGCTGTAAGCTGAGTTTGTTACAATGCCGCCTTTCTAATTTTGGAGTTTTAACGTGCTTAAACTATTAAGACTTTTGTTGATGGCATTGTTTTTCATTTTCTCAACATTATATTTGCTTATCTATTTGATACTAAAACCATTTCACAGAAATAACGTGAGAAGGGTTGCTCAAGTATATGGCTCATTTTCTAAGATGTTGGGGTTAGAAATTGAAATTCGTGGTACTGAAAACCTCACTGATGAGCCAGTGGTTTATATTGGTAACCATCAAAATACTTGGGATATTTTCACTTCATCTAATGCTGTAAGACCAAACACGGTAAGTGTTGGTAAAAAGAGCCTTAAATGGATGCCATTTTTTGGTCAGGTTTATTGGTTGTCAGGTAACATCCTAATCGACCGTGCAAATAAATCTAAAGCGCATGGCACAATCGGCCAAGCTGCTCAAAAGATCAAAGAAAATAAAATATCCGTTTGGTTATTTCCTGAAGGAACCCGCTCACGTGGACGCGGCTTATTAAAGTTTAAAACGGGTGCTTTTTACACTGCATTTATGGCTGGAGTTCCTATGGTTCCGGTTGCTATTAGTAATACACATAACCGAATTGATTTAAATCGTTGGGATAATGGCAAAGTTATTATTGAATATCTTCCGCCAATGATCATTGAAAAAGACGATAAAAAGTATATTCGTGCCCAAGCTGAATTGGCCCGTGAGATTATGGCTGAAAAAATTAAGCAACTAGATGCGGAATTAGGCTATATTTCACTTGATACAAATTCAGACGATACAAAAACAGCAGATAAAGGTTAATGATGGAATCAACTGATTGGCAAGAGTTTAGCAACGACATTATCGAGCAATTGATAGATGATGGTTCGAATACAGAAGCAATGTATGGCATTGAGCATCACTTTGTTGCTCCAGATAGTGCAACCGCTGATGCAGCACTACAAAATGCCTTTCTGAAAGGCTGGGACGTTACTGAGCTTGAGCAAGTTGAGACAGAAGAAGGCCTGGTTGTATTTTGTTTTGACGTTGATACAGAATGTCCGCTTGATGAAGAGATTATTTACGAAGAAGTTGAAGCAATGGTTGAATTTGCAGCAGCAAACCAACTTGAGTATGACGGCTGGGGCACTCACTTCGAAGAGTAATGACACGAAAATAGTGATAAATAACAAGCAATAAAAAAAGGCTAGCATCGCTAGCCTTTTTTGTGTCTCTAAAACCGGTTATTACACCGGTTTAAAACCAACTTATTCGTCTAAGAACGTCTTAAGTGGTTCAGAACGAGAAGGGTGGCGTAACTTACGTAACGCTTTAGCTTCAATCTGACGGATACGCTCACGAGTAACGTCAAACTGTTTACCAACCTCTTCAAGTGTATGGTCGGTATTCATATCAATACCAAATCGCATACGTAACACTTTCGCTTCACGAGCTGTTAAGCCTGATAACACGTCACGAGTGGCGTTTTGAAGGCCTTCTGATGTCGTTGTATCAACTGGAGAAGAGATCGTCGTATCTTCAATAAAATCACCTAAGTGCGAATCTTCGTCATCACCAATTGGTGTTTCCATTGAGATTGGCTCTTTAGCAATTTTTAAGACTTTACGGATCTTGTCTTCTGGCATCACCATACGTTCAGCTAGTTCTTCAGGCGTTGGTTCGCGGCCCATTTCTTGTAACATTTGACGTGAAATACGATTTAATTTATTAATCGTTTCAATCATATGTACAGGGATACGAATTGTTCTTGCTTGGTCTGCAATTGAACGTGTAATTGCCTGACGAATCCACCATGTTGCATAAGTAGAGAACTTATAACCACGACGATATTCGAACTTATCAACGGCCTTCATCAAACCAATGTTACCTTCTTGAATTAGATCCAAGAATTGTAAACCACGGTTTGTATATTTTTTAGCAATCGAGATTACTAGGCGTAAGTTTGCTTCAACCATTTCTTTTTTCGCACGACGAGCTTTTGCTTCACCGATTGACATACGACGGTTGATGTCTTTAATTGCTTCAATATTTAGACGAGTTTCGCTTTCAATATCACGTAATTTTGAAATACTACGACGAATTTCAATATCAACTTCAACAAGACGCTTACTTACTGGATCACCGTCAGCTTGTAACAAGTCTAACCATGATGTTTTTGTTTCGTTACCAGGGAAGATTTTAACAAAATCTTTTTTCGGTAATTTTGCATATTCACAACAGTGTTTCATGATAAGACGTTCTTGAATTCGAACTCTGTCCATCATGTCACGCATGTTTCTTACTAAACGATCGAACTGCTTAGGAATAAGCTTAAATAAACGGAAATGCTCGCCTAACGCTTTAATTTTTTCTTGCGTATCAGGGTGTGCACGACCTAATTTAGCAATTGATTCCGTTGATTCATCATATAAACGACGTAGCTCTACAAAGTGCTCACGTGCTTCTTCAGGATCAGGACCAGTATCAACTTCTTCTTCGTCTTCATCATCGTCGTCATTGTCACCGTCTTCGTCGGCAAGTTGATCTTCAGATAATTCAGAACCAACGTGAGTCGCAGCAGGAGCTACATCGTCCTCGTTAGGGTCTAAGAAGCCGTTAATAATGTCGCTTAAACGGATTTCTTCAGCTTCAAATTGGTCCCACTGGTCCAAAAGGTAGCTAATTGCTTGAGGGTATTCAGCAACAGAAGACTGTACCGTATAGATACCTTCTTCAATACGCTTAGCGATTACGATTTCGCCTTCACGTGTTAATAGTTCAACAGTACCCATTTCACGCATATACATACGTACAGGGTCAGTTGTGCGACCTATTTCTTTTTCAACGGTCGCTAATGCAGCGGCGGCAGCCTCGACAACTTCATCATCGCTGGTCTGTTCTTGCATTAATAATTCGTCGGCATCAGGCGGAGTTTCACATACCTTGATACCCATGTCGTTGATCATCTGAATGATGTCTTCGACTTGATCGGCATCGATCATATCCTGTGGAAGGTGATCGTTCACTTCAGCAAAAGTTAAGTAACCTTGCTCGCGACCTTTAATTATAAGAAGTTTTAATTGAGACTGAGGAGTTTGCTCCATACAGATTATCTTCCACCTACTAGTTGAACATCAAATTCTGGGATTGAATTAACCGTAAACAAGTACTTTTTGTACCGTCGACGGAAAAATCGAACTGCATATTATAACAGCAGAATACCTTTCTGGCTATGAAATAAAACATTCAGGTACAAATATTCTGCGTATATTCTGATTAGGTAAGTGTAGCGCATCGCAGGATGTTAGTAGGAAAAAGTTTAACTCTTTAGAGCAGACATTAAGGCAACATATTCAGAACGTTCACTTGCATCTAACTGACCTGTTTTATCTTTGATTAATAAAGACTCAAGTCGTTTTTCTAAATAGCTGTCTTGTAACGATTTAAAGGTTTCACTAAATTCGGCTTCTAGATTCTCATCGGTGATTTGGTGCTCCCAAGCAATTAGTTGAGCCAGATACGGATACTCTTTTGAGTCTCTAAAACGTTCTAATAATACCGGGGAGGTGATGGTTGGTTCGTCAATGATGTCTTTTTGAATTCGTACGAATAATGCAAACCCCGGTAACTCTGCATTAGCTAATGCAGGAATATAAGGGATTTTTTGTGTCAATTGTGGGTGCTGCAGCATTAAACCAATCGCACGGCGCATTGGAGTAATTTGAAAGTCTGTTTGGCTTTGGCGCACTTGGGCAATAGGGGAACGATTTGCAATCTTAATTTGGTCGACTTGTTTTCCCACTAAACGAGCAAGTTTTGCCAATAATGCTTCTTTGTAATAATCACTTGGTATTAGGGCGATTAACGGTTTTGCTTGAGCCAATAGAGCTGATTTACCAGCATCATCGGTTAGGTCTAGTTGATTAACAAAGTGTTCAAAAAAGTAATCAATTAATGGCGTTGATTGACTCAGTCGATTTTCGAAAGCTTCTTTGCCTTCTTTTTGAACCATGGTATCTGGATCTTCGCCGTCGGGTAAAAAACAAAAGCGTAAATCGACACCGTCTTTTAATTGTGGCAATGCGTTTTCCAATGCTCGCCATGCGGCATCTCGTCCTGCTCGGTCACCATCGTAACAACAAATAACCTTGCGCGTTGCTCTAAATAACATTTGCATATGGTCTTGTGTGGTTGCCGTACCAAGTGCTGCAACCGCATAATCGATGCCTTGTTGCGCCAATGAAACCACGTCCATATAACCTTCAACAATGAGCACTTGCTCAAGGTTGGTGTGCGCCATTTTGGCTTGATGAAAACCATAAAGTTCTCGGCCTTTATGGAAAATTCTGGTCTCAGGAGAGTTAAGGTACTTAGGCGTACCATCATTCATGACTCGGCCACCAAAACCAACAACCCGGCCTCTTTTGTCTCGAATAGGAAACATGACTCTGTTTCTGAAAAAGTCGTAGGTTCGGCCTTTGTCGTTTGATGTAACGATTTTTAAATCAAGCAACTGCTGTTTAGTCTCGGTGTTCGTTCCCATTGTTTTTAAGGCACCGTCCCATTTGTCGGGCGCAAAACCAATGCCATATCGTTGAGCAATTTCGCCAGACAAACCACGCGACTTTAAGTATTCAATGGCGGCTGGCCCATTTTCATCGTGCTTTAATTGATGTTGAAAAAAACGAGAAACGTTTTCCATTAAGTCATAGTCTGATTGTTTTTGTTCTTTGGAGACCGTTGGATAATGCTGCGTTTTTCCGCCGGTTTGTTCACGGGGTACATCCATCGAGTTAAGTCGAGCTAACTCTTCTATGGCTTCTACAAACTCTAATTGTTCGTAGTCCATTAGGAAACTTACACTGTTGCCGTGGGCTCCACAGCCAAAACAGTGATAAAACTGTTTGTCAGGCGCTACTGAAAAAGAAGGCGACTTTTCATTATGGAAAGGACAACAAGCTTGGTAATTTTTACCTGCTTTTTTTAAAGGTACACGCGCATCAATTAACTCAACTATGTCAGTTCGAGCAACTACGTCGTCAATAAAACCTTTAGGAATGCGTCCAGCCAATGTGTTCTCTCTTCAATGAAAATTGCAGGGGGGAATTATTGCAGAAAACGGGGGTTAAGAAAATGAAAACTTAAGAAGCGTTTAGGTTTAGTTTTGGAATGTCAGGCATAAAAAAACCACAAATAAGATTTGTGGTTTTCATTAACGTTTAAAGTGTGATTACTTATTTAACTGAGCTCTCACTTGTCCACTGACTTTTCCCATATCAGCTCGACCGGTCATAACAGGTTTCAACTCTGCCATCACTTTGCCCATATCCTGCATACCTGACGCGGAGGTAGATTCAATAGCATTCGCGATAAGTGACAACACTTCATCTTCAGACAATGGCTGAGGCATAAAGGCTTCAATGACTGTTATTTCTGACGCTTCTTTAGCGGCTAATTCTGGACGGTCAGCCTGTTCAAACTGTGATTGGGAATCACGACGCTGCTTAACCATTTTGGTTAAGATAGCGAGAACTTGCTCGTCGTCCAGTTCAATTCTTTCGTCAATCTCTCGTTGCTTAACAGCAGCTAAAGCCATGCGAATTGTACCAAGGCGTTCTTTATCCTTGTTACGCATTGCATCTTTCTGTGCATCTTTAAGCGTTAAAATAAGGCTCATACAGCTTCCTTAATTAGAGAGATCAAACCAATATTAGTAAAGTTTGATGCGACGAGCGTTTTCGCGAGACACTTTTTTAAGGTGACGCTTTACCGCAGCTGCTTTCTTACGCTTACGTGCCCAAGTTGGCTTTTCGAAGTGCTCACGACGACGTACTTCAGAAAGGATACCTGCTTTTTCACATGAACGCTTGAAACGACGAAGAGCTACGTCAAACGGTTCGTTCTCTTTTACTTTAATTACTGGCATTTAAAAATTCACCTCAGTATTTGGATATATTTATGGTTAAGCTTTAACCAAGACTAATAAAAATGGTGCGATATTCTATAGCCAAATAACGGATAATGTAAAGTCTTTATTTAAACGAAAACGGTATTTTCTGATATTAACGCATTAGATGAAACTTCTGGAGCATTTTAGTTAGGTTGGGTAGAATGCAACGGCTTAAAATTACGCACTAGTTTTGCGAGGAAAATCGATAACATGTTAGTACTGGCTATAGAATCATCATGTGATGAAACGGGCGTTGCCCTTTATGACACAACAAAAGGCTTAATTGGTCACGAGATTTATAGTCAAATCAAAATACATGCTGACTATGGTGGCGTAGTTCCAGAATTAGCATCTCGCGATCATGTGAGAAAAACCATACCAATTATCAAAGACTTGATGTCTAAGCACAAGATTGATAAAAGTGACATTAATGGTATTGCCTATACGGCGGGTCCAGGTCTTGTTGGCGCATTGATGGTCGGTGCATGTATTGCAAAATCCCTAGCGTTTGCTTGGGGCATTCCGGCTATAGAAGTTCATCATATGGAAGGCCATTTATTAGCACCCATGTTAGAAGAGGATAAGCCTGAGTTCCCTTTTGTAGCGTTATTAGTTTCTGGCGGACACACTCAACTAGTTGAAGTAAAAGGAATTGGTGAATACCAGATTTTAGGTGAGTCTATCGATGATGCAGCCGGTGAAGCCTTTGATAAGACGGCGAAGTTGTTAGGGCTCGATTACCCAGGTGGACCATTATTGGCAAAGTTGGCTTTATCGGGCACTCCAAATAAATATAAATTTCCTCGCCCAATGACCGACCGACCAGGTCTTGATTTTAGTTTTAGTGGGCTTAAAACCGCAGCAGCAAATGTTATTCGCGCAGAAGGGATTCATTTAGCCGGTGGCCAATCGACACAAACGGACGCTCCTGAAAACGTTGAGCAAACTAAAGCCGATATTGCGCATGCTTTTCAACAAGCCGTAGTTGATACCATTGCCATTAAATGTCGTCGAGCGATTCAACAAACAGGTCATAAAACACTTGTTATTGCTGGCGGTGTCAGTGCTAATACAGAACTACGAGAAAAATTGTCTGTGTTAATGAATAAACATGGTGGCCAGGTGTTTTACCCAAGACCAGAGTTTTGTACTGACAATGGCGCCATGATCGCATTCGCAGGTGCACAACGTTTACACCAAGGCACAACAGACTTAAAAGTGAAAGCAAAACCAAGATGGTCGATTGAAGAGTTACCCGCTATTTAATTTTGTTTTGAGCTTATGACAGTGTTACTGCGTTTATAAACGTTGTTTTGATTTAGGTTCGGTCCCAGCACACAACCTAGAAATGTTGGGCCAATGCCTTAATATTATGAATATCGCAAGCATAGTAACGGCTAATGTATATTTTGGCGCAATTAAATAGGTCATTAATGGCGAAATGCCGACCGAAATAATGGCTGCTAACGAGGAGTAACCGGTTAATTTTAATACGATAATCCACGTGAATAGTTGAACAGCTCCAAGACTCAATCCAACAGGTAGCAAACACCCAAACGCCGTCGCCACAGCCTTACCACCTTTAAAGTTATGATAGATAGGAAACATATGGCCTAAACAACAGGCGATAGCCGTTAAGCCTATTTCAAATGGCAGCAATCCTAAATAGTAGCTGCCCCAAGCTGGAATGATCCCTTTAATTACATCGAGGCCTAAGACGACAACCGCGGCACTTTTACCACCAATTCGATACATATTTGTCGCGCCAGGGTTATTAGAACCTTGGGTTCGAGGGTCAGGTAGACGTTTAACTTTACTTATTAAAATGGCGAAATTAATCGACCCAATTAAATAGGCGGCGATTATTATAAGTAAAAAGTCGGCGGACATCAGTTCCTCAAAGGGTGAATATAAGCTAGAATTCGCGCTCGATTTAATTTCGAACAAATTGCATGGTATCTGACCAAGAGTTGGATTAAAACCACGAATACGATTAAATATTAAAATCAGGGCAAAACATGAATCAAGACATTGTTTTTATCGAATCTCTTAAAGTAGATACCGTTATTGGTGTGTACGAATGGGAAAGAAGTATTCAGCAAACTCTGCAGTTTGATATTGAAATGAGCACGGATATAAGAGCCGCGGCAGAAGTAGATGACTTATCTAAAACAGTTGATTATGCGGTTGTTTCGGAGAACGTGGTAAAAGTCACCAAGGCAAATCAAGCGGAACTTATCGAAACCGTAGCTGAAAAAGTTGCTGCACATATTCTTGAAAATTATGCGGTAAGTAAAGTGAGAATTAAGCTTCGAAAATTAGGCGCCGTGGCGAGTACAAAAAGTGTTGGTGTGTTAATAGAACGTGCTAATACGGCCAATTAATACAGGCAAATAATAGAACAGAGCAAAAACCAGACTGTAAAAAAACAGTCAATAAAGAGTTATAAGGGAACGTAGTCAGATGGGCATTATTGAAATTATCGTACTTGCAATATTACAAGGCTTAACAGAGTTTTTGCCAATCTCTAGTTCTGCACACTTAATATTGCCATCACAAATGTTTGGTTGGGATGATCAAGGTTTAGCCTTTGATGTTGCAGTACATGCAGGCAGTCTTTTAGCTGTGGTTTTGTATTTTAGAAAAGAAGTACTTTTAATGTCTGTAAGTTGGGTGAAATCATTTGGTGG
>CAWUUQ010000192.1:0-10739 GCA_963925625.1 uncultured Psychrosphaera sp. | reverse complement strand
GTCAACGTTTTTATCAAATCTTTTTCAATCTCTTTCGAGGTATTAGCGAAGAAGTTTTCTAAACCGTTTTGAGTCACATCAGCGGCACTTAACGTTACGTTTCAAGCCGTTTGATGTCTCCCTGACAACGAGGACGCATTGTAGAGACTTTTAGACTCAGCGCAACCCCTAATTTAAAAAAAATATCGATAAAACGTTTGAGCGTTTAAGTATTGTACAAACTGATTATTTAGCAAGCCAATAATGCAAAAAAACGTTAATAATATTGACCTATAGGGGAATCCCTTAAGGTTTTACAACCTCACGCCTAGAAAGTTTTCAGGTTTTAAGACATAAAAAGGAGTCTGGGATAATAATAGATAGTTACTGCGGTTAAAAAACAGGCATGTTGTAAGTTGAGAAGTAAAAATAGGTTCATTAATACTTATATAAAAAGTATTAATGAACCTTATAACGTTACTTTTTACTAAACTGCTCAAAGATACTCGAAAAGTCTTTTTTGCCATTGCCAGATTTCGAGTGCATTGCGTATAAATTTCTCGTTAATGCGCCCATTGGAGTCGCCGAACCAGTAGAAACAGCGGTATCCATTGCAAGACCTAAGTCTTTTAACATTAAATCTGTCATAAAACCGCCTTTATAATCATTGCTTGAAGGCACCGACTCCATCACGCCAGGACAAGGATTGTAGACATCTAACGTCCAGTTGCTACCGGAACTCTTAGACATAATTTCAGATAAGGTTGCAGGATCAAGTCCATTATCGATGCCTAATTGTAATGCTTCAGCTGTGCCGACCATTAGAATGCTTAACAACATGTTGTTACATGCCTTAGCAACCTGCCCTGCACCAACGTCACCTGCATGGAAAATATTTTTACCCATGACATCTAATAACGGCTTTGCTTTATTAAAGGCAACGTCTTCGCCTCCTACCATAAAGCTTAGAGTGCCATTAGTTGCACCAGCAACACCACCAGAAACTGGCGCATCTATAAAATTAATGTTTAGTTTAGACAGGGAAACGGCTACCGATTTAGCGGTTGCGGCATCAATAGTAGAACTGTCAATAACAAGCGCACCGGATTTAATACCTGAAACACCATCGATAGCTACTGATTCATATAAACCTTGAACATGTTTACCCGCCGGCAACATAGAAATCACAACATCTGCATTCGCTACAACTTCTAAAGTAGTGTCTGCTTTTGTCGCCCCTAATTCTACTAGGCTATTTACCGCCTCTGGCACTAAATCGTAAACACAAACTGCATAACCAGCTTTAACTAAATTAGCAGCCATCGGACCGCCCATGTTACCTAAACCAAAAAATGCTACTTTTTCCATTTTTTTACTCACTATATATAGCTGTAACGATTAAAGATCTCTAAGCGGGTGATTGTCAGCAGCCCACAGAGAAGTAAAGAACGTATCTAATGTGGCGTTCGGAACATCGTGAATAGTTTCAAACTTCCAGTTTGGTGTATTATCTTTATCAATAAGTAGGGCTCGAACACCCTCTGCAAAATCACCAATAGATGCACATTGAACGGAAATACTCAGTTCCATTCTAAATACGTCGGCTAGATCTAAAGACTTACCTTCATCTAATTGGCGTTTAATTAATGTTGCACTGATAGGACTACCATGCGCTAAAGAGGATTGAGCTTTTTTAAACCATTTATCATCAAACGTCTGGTCTAAGATAGAGGCAACGGCTGCCGAAGCAGTGCTGCTTTTATCCAAAGCGTTCATAAAGTCAGTAAACTTGGAAATATTTCCATCTGGCATTGCCAATTTATCTTGGTTTTCAAATGCTGCGAGCATGTCTGTTAATTTTTGATGATTTAACGCAACGGTATTACCCCACTGAATCATCAATAACTTTTCGATAACATTTATTTTGTTTTCATGAGCTACAAAATGATCCGCTAGTTTTACAAACTTCGCGTCATTAGCATTTATTGATGCACCTGTTAATCCTAAAAACAAACCACAGCCAGCTGGCATTTTATTTAAGAAATAACTGCCACCAACATCAGGATATAAACCAATGGTAATTTCCGGCATCGCTATTCTAGATTTTTCCGTGACAACTCGATGACTTGCACCAGCTAGTAGGCCTAGTCCACCGCCCATTACAATGCCGTGACCCCAAAGTAAAATTGGCTTTTCATAAACATGAATTAAATGATCAAGACGATATTCTTTTGCAAAAAATGTTTCTACATCCTTTGCAACGTTTCCGTCGCCCGCATCTATTGCTGCATTATATAGTTGTACAACATCGCCACCGGCACAAAACGCTTTTTCACCAGCGCCTTCAATCATCACAACCGCGATGCTAGCGTCTGCTTGCCAATCGATAAGTTGTTTGTATAACAACTCAACCATTTCTAAACTTAACGCATTCAGTGACTTTTCAGCATTTAGTGTCGCAATGCCTATTTTTTTATCGTTAACCGATTCTAATTCTCGAAATAAAACAGGACAGCTTTTCGTTTTACTTAAATTAGTGGTTGTTGAAGCAGTTGTAGTAGAACTTGTCATCATCGTCACCTTACTCGTTTAACCAAACTGGCGCGCGCTTATCAAGAAAAGCGTTCACCCCTTCCTTCTGATCTTTCGTATCGAATAGTCCTACAAACAATTCTCGCTCAAGCGGTAATGCACTATTAATAGAACCATCACGGCCTGCTTGAATTAACTTTTTACATGCAGAAATTGAACTTGGGCTTTGTTGCGCCGTTTGCTGTGCTAATTTCATCGCTGCTTCTAAAGCTTGGCCTTTAGGAACTACTTCTTCAACTAATCCAATTTTTTCTGCAACGTCAGACTTAATTCGTTCTCCACATAAAATCATGCGTTTTGCCCAACCTTCACCCACTAACCATGACAAGTTTTGAGAACCGCCCGCACATGGTAATAAGCCAACTTTTGCTTCCGGTAAGGCCATTTGTGCTTGTTCTTCACAGATACGAATATCACAGGCAAGTGCCACTTCTAAACCGCCACCCATTGCATAACCATTAATTGCCGAGATGCTTACGCCATCAAAATCTCGTAACGTTTCGAATGCAGCGCCAAAAACTCTTGCCATATCAGAAGCAGTCCCTTTATTTCCGTCAGCAAAAACATTTAAATCTGCGCCAGCCGAAAAGAACTTCTCACCTTCACCCGTGATAACAAGTGCATAAACCGCCTTGTTTTTATTTAGCTCTTCCACCATCGACTTTAACTCTGACAAACTTTCATACGTCCAAGTGTTTGCTGGCGGGTTGTTCATAGTGATTTGAGCAATATGATCAGTTATCGTTAGCTTTAATAATGAAGACATAATGTATTCCTAATTCTTTTTATTCTTTACGTTAAAATTCTAATTAAAGGATATCCGCGGCAGCATCGTCTAACAAACGACGTGCAATAATAAGACGCATAATTTCATTTGTACCTTCAAGTATTTGATGAACACGTACATCACGGAAATGACGCTCCAGTGGATACTCTTTGATATAGCCATAGCCACCATGTAATTGCAGCGCTTCATTACAGACTTGGAAACCAACATCCGTTGCAAAACGTTTAGCCATTGCACAATAGGCAGTTGCCTCTGGATCTTTATTATCTAGTTTAAAGGCAGCTAATCGAACCATTTGACGAGCAGCAACAAGTTCTGTCGCCATGTCAGCTAATTTAAACTGAAGTGCTTGAAAGGCAGCCAAAGGTTTACCAAATTGTGCACGTTCTTTCATATAGTTTTTGGCAGTATCAAGTGCTTGTTGTGCAGTACCAACAGAACATGTGGCGATATTAATTCGACCACCGTCTAAACCTTTCATCGCAAGAGAAAAACCATCACCTTCGTTTGCTAGTAGATTTGCAACTGGTATTCTAACGTTATCAAAAGTGATTAACTTTGTGGGCTGTGCATTCCAACCAAGCTTCTCTTCAGCTTTGCCATAAATTACACCTTCAGCGTCCGCTGGAATAACAACGGCTGAAATACCCTTTGGTCCATCACCACCAGTGCGAACCATAACCACAAGTACATCAGTTTCACCTGCGCCAGAAATGAACATTTTAGAACCGTTAACAACGTATTCGTTACCGTCACGCTTTGCTGTTGTACGTAAAGAAGCTGCATCTGAGCCTGCTCCTGGTTCCGTTAAGCAATACGACGCCAACTGTTCACCCATGACTAGGCCTGGACACCATGTTTCTTTTATTTCTTCGGTGCCCCACGTTGCAACCATCCACGTTGCCATATTGTGAATCGTTAACATTGCTGTTGTTGCTGTACAGCCTTTTGATAATTCTTCAAAGATCAATGATGAATCTAAACGAGATAAGCCCATGCCTCCGGCATCTTCCGGAGAATATAAGCCACAGAATCCAAGCTCACCGGCTTTTTGCATAACGTCTTTTGGAAAAATATGCTCAGCGTCCCACTTTGCAGCGTT
Organism: uncultured Psychrosphaera sp.; assembly: GCA_963925625.1. Taxonomy (GTDB): domain Bacteria; phylum Pseudomonadota; class Gammaproteobacteria; order Enterobacterales; family Alteromonadaceae; genus Psychrosphaera. Next base: position 6,279 of record CAWUUQ010000192.1, on the reverse strand, counting down.
TGGCGCTAATTCAGCATCAGAAAATTGTTTGGCTAAGTCGATGAACGCTCTTTGGTCATCATTTAATTCAAAATTCATGTTCGACCCTTTGAAATAGATTTGTTATAAGTTTTTCTTAAATAAGCTGCGCTTAATAAGTCGTACTTATTTATTGTTTTTATATTTTCTTTTCTTTAAACGTCTGCCTAATAAAAAAGCAAACCGCCCCAAATTTATTACTCACTCACAAAAGCTAAGATAAAAATGGGGCGTGTAAAATACTGTTTATTTAAAGCGACAGAATTTTACTTTAACGTAATAGACATGTTTGGTCCTGCAGCTGCCGCAACATCATCTTCAAACCAACGTGCCGTAATTGTCTTCGTTTCTGTATAGAACTTAACGGCTTGTTTACCATATGCATGTTGATCGCCCGCAAACGACCCTTTCCAACCCGTAAACGAGAAGAATGGTAGTGGAACAGGAATTGGTATGTTAATACCTACTTGGCCAACTTCAATATTGTGCTGATATTTACGAGCCGCACCACCAGAAGAAGTAAAGATAGATGTACCATTACCATATTCGTTATTATTAATAAGCTCAATTGCATCATCTAAAGAGTCAACATTCATTGTTAAGAACACTGGACCGAAAATTTCTTGTTTATAAATTTCCATATCCGTTGTTACATCAGTGAACATCGTAGGACCAACCCAGTTACCATTTGGATAACCGTCAACGGTAAAGTTCGAGCCGTCTAATACACAATTAGCGCCTTCTTTTTTACCCTGTTCAATTAAACCTTCAATACGTTGTTTTGCTTGTGGTGTAATTTGTGGACCATAAGCAGCAGATTTATCTGAATAATGGCCTGGACGAACTGCCGCAAGTTTCTCACGAATTTCAGGGATCCACTCTTTAGCTTCACCAACAAATACAGCGACTGAAATAGCCATACAACGTTGACCAGCAGCACCCACAGAAGCACCAACGATATTGTTAATTACTGCATTTTTGTTTGCATCTGGCATAACAACCATGTGGTTTTTAGCGCCTAAGAAAGCCTGAACACGCTTAAGGTTATCTGTACCTGTCTTATAAATATATTGACCAACACCAACAGAACCAACAAATGAAATCGCTTTAACAGACTCTTCATTTAATAATACGTCAACTTGTTCTTTGTCACCGTGAACAACCTGTAACACACCTTTTGGCGCACCAGCTTCTTCAAACAACTCAACTAAACGTGTTGGACATAATGGATCTTGCTCTGAAGGCTTAAGAATAAATGTATTACCACACGCTACGGCTAGTGGGAACATCCATAATGGGATCATCGCTGGGAAGTTAAATGGAGTGATACCTACACAAACACCTAACGGTTGCGTGTAGCTATGAGTATCAATATTACGTGCTACGTTTTCAACGGTTTCACCCATCATCATCGATGGAATGTTTGCCGCATGTTCTACAACTTCAATACCACGCCAAACATCGCCCATAGCGTCTTCATGTGTTTTACCTAACTCTTCACATATAATGCCAGCAATTTCTTCTTGGTGTTCTTTTAGTAACACTGCATAACGCATCATTACACGAGCACGTTCAGATATTGCTACCTCTTTCCACGTTTTGAATGTTTCTTTAGCACTTTCAATTGCGGCCGCCATTTCAGACATAGTCGCACATGGAACCTGAGCGATAACTTCTTGAGTTGCTGGATTAGTTACGTCAATTTTACGCGTAGATTGTGATTCAACCCATTCGCCGTTGATAAATAAAGGAACCTGTTTCATGACTTGCCTCTTAAAAAATGAATGGCCAAATTGGAAATATTATAGCGGCCTTTTGAATATGCGGTCATTAAAGCAAAGAAAAGGAAGTAAAGAAATTGATTAAATTGCTATTTTGATGGATTATCTTGCTACTGCGTAACGATTTAATGACGAAACATAAATGAGTGTAACTTCCAATTGGCCTTTACCTAAATCGAGTGTCCGGTTTTTAGTCCCAAAACCAATGATTAAACAACTGCAGCTAAGTAGTTTATCAAGAGGCTTGATCCCCCTTGCATTTGGTTATTATGAAAACGCTTCAGGTCATAACATTAAAAGGTCTGACCATGATGATCACTTACTCTTATTTTGCATTAGCGGGACCGGTAAAATTAAAGCCAATGGCCAAACCTTTAACTTAAATCCTAACCAAATGGTTTTCTTACCAAAAGGAACGGCACATGAATACCAAGCTGACATAAAATCACCTTGGTCAATATTTTGGGCACACGTTGACGGACATATGTTTGCTGAATTCATGGATATTATTGGTATCAAAGAAAGCAACTTAGTATTAACACTTACTGAACCTCAACCTGTCATTGATGAATTTAAACAGCTAATTAATTCTCGATCATTAGGCTATCAGTTAAATCGTTTTTTTGTTGCATCAAATATGCTTAAAAAAATACTCAGTTTGGTGACTTTGCAACGCCCTGTTATTTCAATGTCAATAAACAGAAATCTATCGAGCTATAGTATAAATGCCTATTTAGAAGATAATCTATCTGAAATGTTAAGCCTCGATGACATGTGTGAACACTTCGGACTATCTAAGTTTCACTTCGCCAAAAAGTTTCAACAGTTAATGGGCAATAGTCCGTTAAAGTATTTTATGGAATTGAAGGTGCAGCAAGCGTGTAAGTTGTTGGACTCTAGTGATATAGCAATCAAAGTCATCGCAAAAACCCTCGGTTATGAAGACCCTTATTATTTCTCTCGACTATTCAAAAGCATAATCGGAATTTCGCCCAAACAATACCGACAATCAAGACATGGTCATTAATTGCAAATAAATTCAGATCTTGTCATATTTCCGTCATATAATGGTTGTTTAATAGCAATTGAACGTTAGATATAAAACTCAATTTGGTAGAGACCAATATGTCACATAAAATTTTAATCATTGAAGATGAATTTGCTATTCGAGAAATGCTGACCTTTGTTTTAGAACAAAACGGATTTTCGGTTATTGGATTTGAGAGTTATAGAACTGCACAAGAAACCTTAATGAACGACACGCCTGCATTGATCATTCTAGATTGGATGTTACCTGAGTTAAGTGGCATTCAAATCGCCAAAAAACTAAAACAGTCAGATACTCATAAAAGCACACCAATTATAATGCTCACGGCAAAGAGCGAAGAAGACGATAAGATTCAAGGCTTGGAAGTTGGCGCTGATGATTATATTACTAAACCCTTTTCACCTAAAGAATTGATCGCCCGTATCAAGGCTGTGTTAAGACGTTCAAAACCCACTGCAACTGATGACCCTATTGAGATAGTAGGACTCAGACTTGACCCAACCAGCCACAGAGTCACATTAGAAGGTGATGACCTTCATTTAGGCCCAATGGAGTTTAAGTTATTGCACTTTTTTATGACACATCAAGAGCGGGTATACAGTCGCGACCAATTATTAGATAATGTCTGGGGCACTAATACCTACGTAGAAGACAGAACCGTAGATGTTCATATCCGTCGTCTGCGGAAAGCCTTAACGACACATGATAAATTGATCCAAACAGTACGAGGATCGGGGTATCGATTTTCGACCAAACTGGATTAAACTCGATTTATGTTCAAAAACCTTTCTGCTTGGCAGATAATTTTTAGACTCCTGTGGATATACACCCCTTTTGCCCTCTTTGGATATATAACTGGCTTTTTTATTGAGGCCAGTTTCCTCTATTGTTTTGTGATCATTTTTAGCCACTATTGGCAACTCTATAAACTTACTAAGTGGTTATGGAGCGCACGTAGCATTTATCCTCCACGTGCACTAGGCATTTGGTCCAATGTTTTTGATGGTATTTACAATCAACAACGTCGTAACGTTAAAAAACGAAATGAGTTAAAGGCATTAGTCAGACGATTTAGACTTGGCGCTGAAGCCTTACCCGATGGTGTCGTTATCTATGATGATCATCGACATATTTTTTGGTGTAATAAATTGGCACAAGAAATGTTGGGGTTAAAATGGCCCGCTGACAAAGGCGTTCGTATTGACAATCTTATTCGCATGCCTGAATTTATTAAATATTTAGACAAACATGAATACTTAACTCCACTTGAGATTGCATCTCCTAGTAACGAAAACTATATCTATGAAATTCGAGTGGTACCTTTTGAAAAAGACAAATGGACCATCATTGTTCGAGACATTACCCAGCTTTATAAATTAGAACAGATGCGTAAAGACTTTATTGCCAATGTCTCACACGAATTAAAAACACCACTTACGGTTATGCGCGGTTATCTTGAAATGACTGAAGATCCTGAAGTTCTTAATAATAGAATGTGGCAACAAGCTCATAACATGATGGTTGAACAGACCACAAGAATGGATGACTTGGTTTCACAGTTACTGTCGTTATCGAGAATGGAAAAGCACGTTGAAGAAACGCCTAAAACACGCGTCGATGTTCCGAATATTCTTGATATTATGTTAATGGAAGCAAAAAGTTTGTCTTCTGGTAAACACAAAATAGTCGCTAGTTTTGATCAAAACGTATTGCTATATGGCCATGAAGCCGAGCTTCGTAGTGCATTCTCAAATTTAGTCTTTAACGCAATACGATACACACCTGAAGGTGGAACTATCGACATTCAATGGAGTGCCAACCATAAAGGCGAAGCGTACTTTTCTGTAACCGACACAGGTGTGGGTATTGATGCTAGCCATATTCCAAGGCTTACTGAACGATTTTATCGTGTTGATGAAGCTAGAACGCGCCAAACTGGTGGCGCAGGTCTTGGGTTATCGATTGCGAAACATGCCTTATCAAATCATGGTTCTAGTTTAAAAATTCGAAGCAAAGTTAACGAAGGCAGTTGTTTTTCCTTCACGATTCCACGACAATTTGTGATTAGAACTTAATTTCAACTATCACCTTTTTTGTAGCCCATTTTAGTAAAATTTTAGGAAGCACTATGATCTCAAAAGCTCAATTAAAACGACTACGAGCCTTAGCAACAAAAAAGCACAGAAAAAACAGTGGTGAGTTTTTAGTTCAAGGTGAGAAAAATATCGTTGAGTTGTTGCAGTCGTCATTAACGACGCTTGAGTTGTATGTTACCGAAGCGTTTATTCAAAAAAATATGACGTTGATGTCCCCTCTTTTACCCGACAATAGTGATAGTAAAAACGACAAGAGTCAGCCAAAGTTAACCGTCACCATCACTACTGAAGATTACCTTAATCAAGCAAGTACGTTGTCATCTAACCGCGATGGCATCGCTATTGTTAGCCAACCCCCAAACCTGCTCACAACTGAAATAGAGAATCTTCAACGCTTATCTGGTTTAGTATTAGCGCTAGATGATGTTAATGACCCAGGTAACTTAGGCACGATAATTCGACTAGCCGACTGGTATGGTGTCAGTGATATATTGATCAGTGAAAAAACAGCAGATGTTTATAATCCTAAAACAATCAGTGCCACAATGGGAGCTTTCACCCGCGTCAATATTCATCGTGTGGATCTATCTAGCCATTTAAACAATCTCGCTAATATTCATAACAAACCCATTTTTGGCGCTTTTTTGAATGGAACTAGTGTGCATAAATGCGTTTTTCCAGACAATGCAATTATCGTAATGGGAAATGAATCTCATGGAATCAGCCCTGAAATTGAGAGCTTAATTACTCATAAAATAACGATTCCTAGTTTTGGTCATTCTGAGTCTTTAAATGTCGCTATGGCAAGTGGAATAATCTTAGACAATGCCCGACGTACGTTAAGTTAAAAAGCGCTTATTTAATAGATTTTATAACCATATAAATCTTTGCCTATTACGGATATTCGTCTAACTTTAAGTAACAGTTTTGACACTTGAAGCAGGAATATCCATGAATTTTAGTTTAGGCACAACTATTAAACAGAAGCTCATTATTAATGCTGCGTTAGTCGCAATTGGCATGGTACTAATGTTAGTTCTGTTAGCCTATTCTCAACACAACAACTCACAATTTTCTAAACTTAACAATATTACCAAAAACATAGGTTACGCAACCTTATCATTGGAAATGCATGAGAATGGTTTTTTATCGAGCCAAGATCCTACGTTTAAAGATAACTACGACAATGTTTCTATAGAGCTTGCTAAATTAAGCGGGAGCTTAAGAAAAACATTAGTTGAGTTAAATTTACCAGTTCAACACTATAATAATTTTTCTCTTGCAATAAAAACAAATCAAAAGCTGTTCGAAGAGTTTGTGTCATTGTCGAAACAAA
>CAWUUQ010000191.1:0-8872 GCA_963925625.1 uncultured Psychrosphaera sp. | reverse complement strand
GTATAATTGGACAGGTAGTTACAGGCGTTGGTTTTTTAGGTGCTGGGGTAATGTTATCAAAAGACGGTATCGTGGTTGGTGTAACCTCTGCTGCTACTATTTGGGCATTAGCTGCTGTTGGCGTTTGTATCGCTACTGTCGATTCTTTTATCGCGATAAAGCTATCTTGTATCGTTGTTGCAATATTATATGGTGTCGACGTATTTGAAGGGTATTCATCGTCTTTTACTAAAGGTGTGCATTCACAATATAGTAAATGGCGAAAAAACGGATAATATAACCAAACAACAATTCGTATATTCAATAAAAATAATAAGAGAGGATAAATTATGGATTTTTCAACCGTTAATTTTTTTGCCATTGCCGTAGCTGCTATTTCTAGCTTTGTTTTAGGTGGTTTATGGTATTCACCACTTATGTTTGGCAAAACATGGATGGCCGAAACAGGCATCACAGAGGAGTCAGCACAACAACAGAACATGGCTAAGATATTTGGCCTTGCGTTTATTGCCAGTATTATCATCTCATTTAATTTGGCGATGTTTTTAGGTCCCGAACGAACAATGAATACTGGACTATTTTATGGTTTTCTAACTGGATTTGGTTGGGTGACGATGGCTTTTGGTATTAACGACTTATTTGAACAACGCTCATTTAAACTATTTGCCATTAACGCGGGTTATCACACAGTGGGCTTTACCATTATGGGTGCAATAATTGGAGCTTGGCACTAACCAAATAAAAAGCCCTTTAGTATCTATTTATGATATTTAAGGGCTTGTTTTTAAAATTTATTAATTTAGTTTAAATCTTTGAAAGTTTATTATTCGTCGTCTTCAACGCTGATTCCAATATTGGTTACGCCATCGGCATAACTTTTAGCAATTGCCAGCTTTTTAACTTCATTCGCAGACAGGCTTTTAATATCAAATGACTCTAACCAGTCAATTAATTCAGTTAACAAAGTAACTTCGTTTACCATCAATTCATGTTCGCGAATCGCTGCATTATCTAACTCTTCTTCGCCATGCTGATATTCAATCAAATGAACAATACAACCTTGAGAAACCTTTGCTATTGCAACGGCATCATATTCGTCGTCATTCTGTTGACTAGCAATATAGGTTAATAAACCAGTACAGAAATAGATTGCCGGGAACACACCGTAAATATCGTACTCGCCTTCATCCGGTGTTAATGCTTCCACTTTTTCTTCTAAGGCAGCAAAATTAACTTTACTGCCGTGAACCAATACTTTTTCCCACAAGCTATTTAGAATATTCGTAATTTGGTAAGGCTGGGGAAACTCACTAACCGCTACAAAAAGGGTGTAATTTGGAAACATGCGCTGCAATAAAATTAAAGACAACATATCTTGTTGTTTTCTTGGCAACGATCTTATTCTTTGGAAATTGTTTGCCTTGTTTTGGCTCATATAATACGTCTCGAATCCGATTAAAAATATTTATCAAATAACATTTTAGACTAATTTGATTTTGGGGCTGCTGCTAATTGCTGTTGAGCAAAATTGAATTTTAACCGATACTCCGTCACCTTGCTCTCTAATTCAGAAACTTTTTCATCAAGGTCATGTTTGAGCTGTTTATTTTCACTGCGTAATTGTTGAATTACGGTACGTGCATGATCCACTTCGGCATCGGCAACTAATTCCGTTTCCTCAATTTTCCCTTGTTTTAACTCTTCTAATTCAGCTCTAAGTTCTTCTTCAATTTGCTGAAGTATTCTTAGTTCATGTTCAGTCTTATGTGCCTGTTCTTTTTGTTTACGAAGCGATTCTGTTGCAGTTGCTAACGATTGTTGGCTTTCTACTAAGTCATCATCAACATGAGATAATTGGCCCATTGAATCGTCTAGTCTTACTTTCATTTGGTCGTAGTCGTGTTTTAAGCGCGCATTATCCAGACGAAGTGTTTCTATTAACTCATTAAACTCAATATTGGTTTCTAGAAGCTGGTCATTGTGTTCATAACTTGAACTTTGTGCGACTGACAACTGAGCTTGCAATGATGCAGACTTTTGCTCTGCATAATTAAACTGCTCTTGAAGCTCTTGTTTTGCCACGCTTATTGAATGCAACTCTCGAGTTAATCGTTGATTCTGTTGCTCCAACAATTCACGAGTTTCATCTTGCCCGGAGGTTGAAGACAACTCACTTTTAAGCGATGAAATAATTTGTTTTGCTTCCGTGAGTTCCATCTGCAATTCAGATGTCATTCCCTGAGACTGGCGTTCATTGTCGTTTGCTAACGCCAATAGGTTTGAAAGCTCTTCATTTTGCAATCTAACTTGATCTATTTGAGCCTGATATTTTTTCTCTATCGCTCTGGCATGCTCTTGTTGTTCTTTGAATGACTTTGTTTCTGATTCTAATGTTTGCTGAAGCGCTTCATGTTCTTTTGTTAAGTTTTCAAGTTGCTGTGCGAGTACTGACTTATCTTTAACCGTCGCTAAACTGTCTTCAAGCTTTGCCTTTAGCGTCGAGACCGTTGTTTCTAACGCTTGGTTTGTTTGTTGCCATTCCGCTTCTTTTGCTTCCCACTCAGACTTTAGCTTTTCATTGCTGGTTGCTTGAGTTTTTTTATTAGCCTCTTCTGCCGCTGCCCAATCGACTTTTGCTTCATTAAATTGTTGATTTAACGCGGCAAAGGTTTCTTCCGATACTTTGTTTGCTTGGAGAGCTGCTGTCAGTTCATTTGTAAGAGCGTTAAGTTGCGATTCTAATGTTTGATTCTGCTGTTCAAGTTCGGCCTGTAGTTGTCGTGTTTTATTAATATCTTCAGACAATGATGCTTCTATGGACTGGAGAGCTGAAGTTTGCTCTTTAAGTTCTTGTTCTTTATCTGCTAACGCGACGTTATTTTGTTCGAGCTGAGATTCGAGCGATTGTACTTTTTCCTGCTGTTCAGAAAGCAATTGCTCGGTGGCTTTGTTGTCAGTGTTGGCGTCCAAAATCTGTTGATTAAGTGTTTCGATTGAAGATTGAAGGTCGTTAATTACAACATCAGCTTCATTTAATTTGGCGGAAGTTTCATTGAGCTGAGTTGAGGTTTCTTTATGTTGCGTTGAAGTCGTTTCCAATTTAGTTAAAGACTCTTGGAGTTGCACTGACATTTCTTTAATCTGTGCTGAAGACGCTTCTAGTTCTTGTTGTTTCGCTTTTAAGTTAGCATTAGATTGTTCTAGCTTAACCTCTACGGCTTTTGTTTCTTGACGACTTGCGGTAATTATTTGTTGGAATTTAACGTTATCATTTTCAAGTTTTGTTATGTTGGTTGTTGCTTCATTTAACTGATTGACTAAAACTGCCACTTCTTCCCTGTTAGCCGTTTTTACTTCATTTAACTGCTCATTTAAACTGGCAACGGTTTTCTCTAATTCTTCATTTAATTCAGAGTTATTTAGTTTATGTTTTTGTTGCTCTTGCTCTAATTCAGAAACTAGTTTTGTTTGCGCGGCAAGTTGACTTGCTAGTTCTGCTTTTTCAGCTAATTGAGATTCTAACTCTGCCTCTTTGCCCTTTAATACTTCCGCGGCTAATTCCGCCTGTTCAATAAAGGTCTGGTTTTCAAGTTGGGCTTGTTCTAGCTTTTTCTGTGTTTGTTTATGCTCAGAAAGTGACTGTTCAAGCTGCAAATTGTTCTCTTGAATTCTTGCCGTTTTTTGATGAAGTTCAGATTGCTCTCGTGCTAGCTTTTCTTTAAGGCTCGAATTTTCCTGCGCTAACAAAGCGACATCATGTTCAAACTCGGTGCACTTTTCGGCTTCTTCAGCAACGTTGCTTTTAAGCTTATTTATGTTCAGTTCTAAGTCGGCAATGCTTTTATTCTGTTTTTCTGTCACTACATCAAATTGTGACTTTTGTTTTTCCCACTCAAGCTTTTCTTTTTCTAAGTTCGCTTTTTGATTTTCTGTTTCTTTATAATACTGTTTTAGTTCTTTAGTCTGTAACTCGGCTTTGGTTGCAATAGACTTTTGTATATCAAGTTCGTCTTTAGCGCGTTGGCACTCTTCCTGAGCTGCTATAAAGGCTTGATCTTTTTTGTTGTTTGCCGAAGAAAGTGACAAATTGTTGGTTTCCGCACTTTGAAATTTTAGTTTAAATTCCATTACGTCTTGAACGCTTTGTTCTAGCTTATCTTCAAGCTGATCGACCTTTTCTGTCAACGCTTCATTCAGCACACGAGTTTCCGACAACTCACTCAGTAACTTGGCAATGTCGTCTTGATAACCTTGGGCTTCAATGCTCTTTTTATCAAAATCAATTTGCAGTTCTTTTAATGAGTTTTCTAATGCCGTAATTGAACTTTTTAATGACGTTACTTGAGATTGCTCAGATTCAACATGAGATTGCGCCTGAGATTTACTGGCTTTTAATTCTTCTTGCCACTTTTGTTCTTGTTCCGTTAATTGCTTTTCTTGCGCCAAACATTTTTTTTCTAATTCTAATGACTGTGCCTGGAAGTTTTCCGTCTGTTTTTCTAAGTCTTTAATGGATTTTTTAAGTTCTTCTACTTCCGCTGGATCAATGTTGCTTTGATGTGCTTCCACCGAGTCTTTTAAATCACTGATTTGAGTCATCAGTTGACTCATTGAAAGATCTTTTGCCAGTAGTTGTTCAGATAACAACTCTGCTTCATTTTCAGATTTAATTAATCGCTGGCGAAGTTCTTCTAATTCGCTGTCCGTAGGCGCTTGATGGCCGGCTTGTAGCTTTTCAAGTTGCTCTTCTTGAATGGTTAGGTGTTGAGACAGATCTAACAAGGCATCTTCAGCCTCTTGCTTGTCGCTCTCAACCATTGCTAACTTTTTCTGCAAATGCGCTAACTCTTGTTGCACTTTGCTTAATTCATTTTCGTCCACTTGATTTACAGCCAAAGGGGCTCTCCGTAAAAGGCTCACGTACTTGAAATTCAGAATAGCAACTTTTTGTATGAAAAATAACTACTTTTTACCGGATTTTTGTTTGTTGTTCCTTTCATTCGTCGTTATTCTTTTAATATTCATTATTAATAAGAAGCTAACCTATGACATTAACGACGCCCGCCCTTCTATTTCCAGCTATTTCACTGTTGTTATTAGCTTATACCAATCGATTTTTAGTGTTAGCACAACTAATTAGAGAGCTAAATCAAAGAAACAATTCTGGACTAGAAATTGTCGTAAAAAGGCAGATTGTAAATTTGCGCAGACGACTCTTTTTAATTCGTTCGATGCAAACAAGTGGTGTTTTAAGTTTTCTATTTTGTGTATTGGCAATGTCGGCCTTATTTTTTGAACAACCTTTATTAGGCTCTTTTATGTTTGGAGTTAGTTTATTTGCACTGGTTTTGTCGCTATTGATGTCACTTTATGAAGTGTGGATAAGTTGTTATGCCATTGAAATTGAGTTGGAGTCGATGCAATAAAGCTCTGATGTCAATTCAGTGAGTTTTTAATTAAGGGTATAAAAAAAGCCGCTGAATGGCGGCTTATCATTATATAAAATAGAGCTTAACGTGATCACACTATTTACTTTATAAAAAAGCTTTTTCTATAGTGCTTTAGCTCTTCTATACTTTCGCGAATGTCTTCTAAAGCTAAATGAACACCTTTTTTGGTATAACCATCAACGAGTTCTGGTTTCCAACGACGCGCTAATTCTTTAATTGTACTAACATCGATATTTCTATAATGAAAAAATTCTTCAAGCGATAGCATATGAACATGCATAAAACGTCTGTCTTGGCAGATACTATTACCACACATTGGTGATTTACCTGCAGGGACATAATCTTTCAAAAAATTTATTGTTTGCTCAGAGGCTTCTTGCTCTGAAACAGTACTTTTACGACAACGTTCCGTTAATCCCGACATACCATGTTGGCGAACACACCACTCATCCATGTTGTCTAAAACTTCGTCTGGTTGATATATTGCTATTTCAGGTCCTTCAGCAAGAATATTTAACTCACTGTCTGTCACTATGCTCGCAATCTCAAGTACTTTATCATGACGAGGCTCTAGACCTGTCATCTCTAAATCTACCCAAACCAAATTATTTTCGTTAAATGACATATAAAGGCCCTACTGATTCCTTTTTATCAAGCTCTGTTACGTATACTATAAAGGCATTGTTATTCTTTTTACTTACTTTCACAAGTTTTATAACTAAATCATAGAGCAAAAGTGGCAAAACAAAAGAAATTATCCAAATCACAGACGCGTCGTATATCTGCTAATCAGCACAAGCGACTCGCAAAGGCAAAACGTACCGATGACCAAAAACCAGAAGTTCTGGTGGATGATGCTCATTTAGGACCTCAAAGCTTCGGGCGAATCATTACCCGTTACGGTCAACATGCGGATGTTGAAACTGAAAGCTTGGAATTAGTGCGATGTAATATTAGGCGTAACGTTGCGTCTTTAGTATGTGGTGACTCTGTCGTTTGGCGTCCCTACATGGTTAACAATGAAGATTTCCAAGGTGTTATAGAAGCCGTTGAACCTCGCACCAGTGAATTTGTTCGCCCCGACTTTTACGATGGTTTAAAACCTGTTGCTGCCAACATCGACAGAATATTAATTGTTGCCGCATTGTTGCCTGACTTAACCCCTAGCATTATTGACCGATATTTAGTTGCTGTAGAGCAGTTAAACATTCGCCCTATTATTTTAATTAATAAAATGGACTTACTAGACGACTATAATCGTGAACTAGTTGAAAGCACGGTTGCGTTGTATCGAAGTATTGGTTACGAAGTAGTTACACTGTCGGCCAATGAAAAAGAAGGCATTGATCAGGTAAGGGAATTGATTGCCGGTCATACTAGTGTGTTTGTAGGTCAATCTGGTGTTGGAAAATCGTCGTTAGCCAATGCTATTTTGCCTGACGTAAATATTGAGACTAAAATTGTTTCTACTAATAGTCGATTAGGCCAACACACTACAACTGCTTCACGATTATATAGACTTGAGAATGGTGGCGCCGTCATCGACTCTCCTGGAATTCGAGAATTTGCCATGTGGCATTTATCGCAAGAAGAAATTTTGACTGGGTTTGTCGAATTTTCTGAGTTTATTACCTTATGTAAGTTTAGAGACTGTAGCCATAAGAATGACCCAGGGTGTGCGCTTAAACAGGCCATAAAAGATGGAAAAGTAAGTGAAGTCAGATATCTAAGTTATCTTAGGATTTTGCAAACTATCGATGAAATTACTTTGCGCCATCAACCAAAAGATGCAAAATAATTTTCAATTTGAAGTACCTCGGTTACAATGCCGCCTTACAAAAAACAGTAGGAACTGAATGTGAATTTCGACAACTTTAAATTAGCGTTTCAATATGCGCTACCAAAACACGGCGTATCTAAACTAGTGGGATACCTTGCCAAAGCAAAATTGGGCTTTGTTACCACGTTTTTTGTTAAAAGTTTTATTAAAGCCTATGACATTAATATGGACGAAGCGAAACATTCTGATCCAAAACACTTTGATACCTTTAATGAGTTCTTCACTCGTGAACTGGCTCCGGGAGTTAGAACGATTGTTGACGGCGAGCATGAAGTTGCTCATCCAGTTGACGGTGCAGTTAGCCAAGCAGGTACAATTGAAACGGATAAGTTGGTTCAAGCTAAAAACCATTATTACACAACGTTAGAATTGTTAGGTGGATACGAAGACTTATCAGCTAAGTTTGTTGATGGTGACTTTGCTTGTATTTACCTAGCGCCTAGTGATTATCATCGATTACATATGCCAGTAGATGGCACATTAACCGATATGGTTTATGTACCAGGCGATGCTTTTTCGGTTAACCCGTTAACGGCACAAAATGTACCTAATTTATTTGCTCGTAACGAACGAGTGGTTGCAATGTTTGATACTAAAATTGGTCCAATGGCGATGGTATTAGTTGGTGCAACAATTGTTCGAAGTATTGAAACGGTTTGGGCTGGTGAAATCACTCCTCCTCGCGGCAAAGACGTAACACGTTGGGATTATCCAAGTGAAGGCGAGAAGTCTGTTCACTTGAAAAAAGGTGAAGAGATGGGCCGCTTTAAATTAGGCTCTACGGTTGTTTGTTTATTTGGCAAAGATGCCATCGAGTTTACTGCAGACATTAAAGCTGGTGCAACGACTCGTTTAGGTGAGTTATTTGCAACGGTCAAAGAAACAGACTCTAAATAAAAATGTCAGGGTTGATTCAACTCCACCTTGGAGTGCTTCTTTTAGCGGGTGCGGGATTATTTGCCAAACTCATTGATTTATCAGCCCTTGATATTACAGCTTATCGCGGCGTAATCGCCGCATTAGTTTTAGCCTTATTTCTTTCCTTAAAAAAACAGACCCTCGAACTAAAGTCAAAACAAGATGCAATAACTGCCTTCATTATTGGTAGCCTTGCAGCAGGCCATTGGGTAACTTATTTTTACGCCATTCAACTCACTACTATCGCAGTTGCAATGCTCTCTTTATTTACCTACCCAATGATGACTGTATTTATTGAGCCATTGTTTAGAAAAACAGTTCCTGAAACCAAAGATATGGTACTTGGGATTGTGGTGCTTTTGGGTGTAGCTTTATTATTCCCAGACCTGTGGTTTGGTGAATCCACTCTTAGCGACGATTATTTATTGGGTATCGCGTTGGGTTTAGTTTCTGCTTTATGTTTTGCATTTCGAAATATTCTTATACAGCATCGATTTAGCCAATATAACGGCGGCCAATCTATGTTTTATCAGTTTGTAGTTACAGCCTTATTATTACTGCCTTTTATAGATGTTTCTCCTTTTGCATTAACAGGTGATGCTATCTGGAAATTGGTGTTATTCGCCGTTATTTTTTCAGCCTGTGCGCATGCCTTATTTGTTTC
>CAWUUQ010000190.1:0-3568 GCA_963925625.1 uncultured Psychrosphaera sp. | reverse complement strand
TTATTGTTAACCTTTAACGTTATTAGATCATTCCAATCACCGTAGCTGTTGGTAAAACCCCATGCAATATTTCGGTTAGAACCAACAATCATTGCAGGCGTGCCCGGTAAAGTAACCCCATCGATTTCAATAGACTGAACTTGTGTCTGGTACTTAAAAGCAGCACGAAACCATATATTAGGCATGTTGATGCCAAGGTGCATATCATTAGCCAGCATGGCCGCACCATAAGCGGTAAGATCGCCACCAACGGCCCAACTGTTACTGCCCGGCAATTCTTCATGTAGGTTATTGGTAGCAGTAACTAACGTGGAAGATTCAATAGTCTGTAAAATAGGCACGACGGAAAAAGAA
This sequence comes from uncultured Psychrosphaera sp., assembly GCA_963925625.1. Taxonomy (GTDB): domain Bacteria; phylum Pseudomonadota; class Gammaproteobacteria; order Enterobacterales; family Alteromonadaceae; genus Psychrosphaera. The sequence continues at coordinate 3,214 of CAWUUQ010000190.1, read as the reverse complement.
TGAATGGGCAAGTCTGGAGAAGAAAAAGTTGAATTGTCTATCGGTGCATCCCACATTGAGCCATCGGGATTAAGAAAATCATAAACGTCGGGCATTAAATTATTTTTAAGTAACCCTAATAACTGTTCACGTTCTCCAAACTGATACTGCAAGTCTATATACATGCTGAATAAAACAAGAAAGCTATCTTCAGGCAACCAGCGGTGTGGCGTTTTATTTAATAATAAATACTCAAAAGGGCGTAGTTTAAGTTGTTTTAAACCTTCATTTACACCCTTGGTATATTCTTCTAATATTCTTTGATGTTCTACTGGCAATAACGTTATGTTTTGATGAGCCTTTTTTCGAAATTGATGGAGGCGAATTTTACTATCGTGATTAATAGCAACTGGGCCAAATAGCTGTGACAGCTCACCAGCGGAGTTTTTCCGTAGCAGGTCCATTTGAAAGAATCGTTCTTGGGCGTGCGTAAAACCTAAACCGTAGGCAATGCCTAACCTTGAATTGGATTTTAAGGTGGCTAAGCCATTAATATCTCTGTCAATAGTTACCGACTCTTGTGAATTTACGGTAATTTGTCCAGTTATTTCAGGTAAACTCGATTTTAGTGCTAAATAGACTAAAATACTTAATAAGACAAAAGTAATTAACAAAGCTTTAGAAATTCGTGTAATCCATTTCATTGAATTTTCTACCTTTTGGTGAGTCAAAATTATGATACTGTCACATTAAGTAAATTATCACTTTGTTGTTAAATAAACCACAATCTCATGTACTTGTTTAACAATATTAATAATAAGAAGTTTGGAGACTCGTTTTTGGTCGCATTACTAAAGTTTTATAATCTAACCTTCCGATTAAACCTACTCTTAATGTTATTTGTAGCGTCTATATTGACCGTTATTTTTTATACATTTATTACCCCTTTACATCCTGAGATGGTCAATAAAGAAAACTATTATAGAGACCACACTTTACAGGAGCGTGAACATCAATTATCTGAGCAGCTGTCGTCGTTAAAAACGTCTGTTAATTATGTGTCAGCAAAATTAAATGTATTGGCTACAGAAAATAAAAGCGAAGTAAATATTCGAGAGTTTCTTCTCAACGAAACAGAAAGATCTGAAAGCGTATTATTTTATGCAGGAATTGATGGACGACTTGTTTCAAATAATTCGAAATGGGAAACATCTCAGTCATTTTCATTTGATATATCGCGTAATGCTTATTATGACCTGACAAAAAAGGCTGAAACATTAATTGAAGCTCAACAACATGATTTAATTCAACAAGGCTTTTGGACAGAAATTTATATTGATGAGTTTTTAGATGAGTTTGTTATTGGTTATGCGGTGCCTATTTTTGCGAGTAGTCGTTTTATTGGGATTGTGGGCCAAGTAACTAAAATCGACCCGCTTATAAAATTAAACACAGAAGTCGATGTCAGTTCAGGCATTAAATTTTTCATACATAATAGTAATGGCGCTATTATCTCGCACCCAGATTATGGACTTAAGCTGTTAAGGCAAATGGATACATACAGTAGCGGCAATATTAATCGTGAAATCGTTAGGGACTCCTTAGCCGATTTTATATCTCAAAATTTAAAACTGGAAAAACCAACTAGCTACGGCAACTGGGAAAAACAATTTGTGACGTCTAGTTCAAAAATCAATGGAACTCCATGGTGGTTAGTTGCATTTCAAGCTGAGGAAAAAATTGAAGAACGATTTAATGAAGTTGTTAATTCCTATCTCCTATTAAGTGTAATGCTGTTATTTATGAGTGCATTGTTTGGCTCTACACTGGTTCACTATTTATTTGTATCTCCTTTGAAAAAGCTGACAAGAACATTGAAGAGCCAGGAATTATTTAGTACGGCTGAATTTGCGAAAAATGATGACAATATCAGTGATTTAGCACATGAAATAGAGCAACGGTTGATATCGATGAATGCAGACTTTAATCGTGTTAATAAAGAAATTTCAGTTGTTAAGCTTGAATCGTTAGAGAATAAAGCACTCGCACAAGCGGTAACTTTTTCCGACAATGCCGTTGTGCTTCTCGATCTAGAATTCGAGGTTATGTATGTAGATGCAAAAACACTAAATCTATTGGGTGTTGAACGTGAAAGCATTATGAAAATGGATTATTTTGAATTAATTCATCCATTTATGGGCTTTATCCCAGAACAAATAGTGAATGAAATTCGCCGTAAAAATAGTTGGCGTGGTGAGCTAATATTACAACATTTCACTTCTAAAGCAGAAGTTTGGGTGAACTGCAGCATTACCCCTATGCGAGATGAAACAGGAAACATTATAAGGTATGTCGTTTCGCATCAAGACATTTCATCCATAAAAGACAGTCAAAACAAAATAGAACGTCTGGCCTATATCGACGATCTCACTGGCATGTCTAACCGGACATTTTTTGTCGCTCAGTTAGAAAAGTTGATTGAGATTAGCAAACGTGGTCGTTATGACTTTGCGTTACTTTATTTTGACTTAGACGACTTTAAAAAGGTAAATGATCTTTACGGCCATGAGGGTGGAGATCAATTACTAAAAGAATTTGCTGATCGAATTAACAAGAGCCTTAGAACGGAAGATGTGTTAGCTAGAATGGGTGGAGATGAATTTGCCATGATAATAGGTGGTGCAAATTCAAATCAAGATGTCATTGTTAAAGTTAATCATATTATTGCTGAGGCCAATCGACCTTTTTTGATAAATGAACAAAAGGTAACGTGTGGTGCAAGTGTTGGTATTACTATGTCTGACACCGATAGCAATGATCCAGAAATATTATTGCAACATGCAGATCTAGCAATGTATGAAGCAAAAGCACTGGGGAAAAATACCTATCACTTTTTCACTAAAGAATTAAATGAATACACTCGCAGCCGAATCGCCATGGAAACGGCTTTAAGTAAAGCGATAGAAAATAATGAGTTGGCTTTACATTTTCAGCCGAAAATTAATAGTAAAACTAAACAATTAGTTGGTTTTGAAGCGTTAGTTCGTTGGACAAATTCAGAACTAGGTTTTGTATCACCTGCGGAATTTATTCCTTTGGCAGAACAAAGTAACCTAATACTAGAAATTGGTAGTTGGGTTATTTATAACGCAGCAAAGTTTGTACAAAGCATGGATCAAAAGGTAACCGTGTCTATAAACTTAAGCGCACGTCAGTTTGAGTCTGGCAATGTTAC
>CAWUUQ010000189.1:0-5486 GCA_963925625.1 uncultured Psychrosphaera sp. | reverse complement strand
CAGTAGTTGTGGATCTAATCGACGGTTAAACCAATTTAATCGCCAATCTAAATGCGGTCCAGTAACTCGGCCTGTCGCGCCAATTTCGGCAATTTTTTGACCTTGTTGTAACTCTTCACCCAACTTTACATTTAGTTTACTTAAATGAATGTAGGTAGAAGTAATGCCTAAACCATGATCAATAATTAATGTGCCACCTGAATAATAAAGGTCTGAGTTTGCGAACACTACTTTTCCACCCCAAGGCGCTAGGACTTTTGTCCCTGTAGGCGCAGCAATATCAAGTCCAAAATGTGGGCGTTTAGGTACGCCATTAAAAACTCGTTGAGAACCATAGACACCACTTACTCGACCTTCGGCAGGTCTTATTGCTACTGTGTCAAAGTCGCTTCTAAATGACATTTTTTGACGAGCGAGATAAACTTGTTCTGATTCTTTTTTTATACGTTCAGTCACGCTTTTAGGAGGGGAAACATACTTTTGTGCAACGCCATTTACTTTATCAATTTTGTAATCTCGTTGCTCAATTGAGAAGTTAAACTCTTCACTCTGGCCATTGCCTAACGAAATAATCAACTTAGCTGTAACTTGCTGATCTCTACCAAAACCGAAAACAAATAGTCGTTTGTTTGGATGCACGGGAACGTTAACACCATCAATAGATACTTTATCAATATCCATTTCAGCTTTACCAACAATCATTCCGCCCTGTTTTAACTGCCCCAATAAGTTAATTCCAGACTTAGTTATCGCTATCGTATCTTGTTTTTTTAGCTGGCTTTCAGTAGCACAAATTACTTGGGGTAACATAAAAACAAATACTAATAACAAAGAAAATACGGTACTACGCATAAGCGATTGCGCCTTTAGCAACACCTTCATATGCAATTATTTTGTATTCGTTTTCCGGGTTCTGTTGCTTAAGTTTATCTGCAAGATATTGAGCAATTAGTTCAACGGTGGTATCTACCGGCATCATATAGATAGAGCGTTCTTCCATCGCTAATTCAAACTTTCCTTGAGAAGACTCATACTTAAAAGCGACTTGGCTGTCTGAGCAAGAAATAAACTCTAACTCTGAAGATGTGACTTTATCTTCTATGGTCGCTACATAAATGTCTGCCCATAAGGTTGATAGTTCTTTTTCTAGACGAGGCGATTTCATGCCATTTTCAAAAACTTGAATTTTTGAGCGGTGTCCATGAGCAATACGCTGGCAATTACCATCGTGTTTTTTTAGACCATGAGTGTAGTGATAATAGAAACCACTAATATCTTCAGCACGCAGAGCGATATCGACTTGTTTTACATTGTCTGGCAGTTGAGGTTTGATGACTGACGCTAAGTGTTTGATAACGTCGTCCATTTTAATATTATCGGAATCAATAAAGCAGTAGGCATCAGCAGGACTAGAAATATTTATCTGTTCGCCTGATACAGAAGTAAATTCGACACGAATATAGTCTGTATTATCAATATGTGTTGATGTGATTCCAGCAAACTCAGTTGGAATAACTAATTTATGATCAACAGTATCGTCAATAATGCGCTTAACTTGTTTTTTTACTTTACCAAAATCAAGCACCATATTTTGTTCATCAAGTTCACCGTGAAGCGTCAAGTCGACGATCCAGCTTTCCCCAACCATGCCTCTTTGAGTACATAGATAAGAAAAATCAATTACGGTTAAATCATTAACAAACAGTTGCATATTACACTCTCACTTTTAGACAGGACGCTATTATAGAGATTTATCCCACATCACGCATTAATTGTTTTGCATAACTTGGCGAAAATTGCCATGTTGGTTCATAGTATAAATTAGCTTCATAAAAAGGACGCTAAATGAAGAAAATATATCGTTGTGGTAATTCGTTAGAACTTCAAACATTTAAAGAAGGCCTTAAACGAAATGACATTGCTTTTTTAGTTAAGAATGAATATATAGCGGGTGCTATTGGTGAATTACCATTTACCGAAGCTTGGCCTGAACTCTGGGTCATTGACGACGCGTTATTTGACAAAGCAAAATCAGTTTGTATGCAATTAGAAAAAGAATTATTAACGCCACAACCTGACTGGGGTTGTCAAAATTGCGGCGAACAAAATGATACTAGTTTTGAGTTTTGTTGGCAGTGTGAACACCTAAACATGCTCACTATATAATATTGATTTACGTTTTTATTACCAACTACCTGAGTTTTCCATAGAAACCCAAGGCTCTTTCGGCTCCAACGGGCCATCTCTTTGCAAGAGTTCAATACTAATCCCATCGGGTGAGCGAACAAAAGCCATATGTCCGCATCGCGGTGGTCGATTAATTAATACTCCACCGTCCATTAATTTTTCACATGCAGCATAAATATCATTAACTCGGAAAGCCAAATGTCCAAAGTTTCTGCCACCTGTGTATTCTTCTTTATCCCAATTATAGGTTAGTTCTATCGTTGGTTTTTTGGTTGCCTTTGCTTCTTCTAACTGCCCTGGTGCTGCCAAGTAAACTAAAGTGAAACGCCCTCTTTCACTGTCTTGACGATATACTTCCTGCAAACCTAACAAATCACAATAAAAAGCCATCGACTCGTCTAAGTCTTTAACACGAACCATAGTATGTAAATATTCCATCTGTATTCCTTATCGTTATTTGCATGGAGTGTTTGTTTAATGAGTTACTACTTAAACTGCGCCCATTAATTCTACGTTATTTAATCTTAACATTGCATGTTTATTGCCTTAATAATTAACGACACTGTCATTAATGTCACTTTAAACTCATTAACTTGTTTTATACGATGTTATATTTAGACGAGGCTATAAATGAAAAAGAAAATACGTATAATGCGCGGCCTATTGCTGCAATGGAAAACTAATACGTACACTTATGGTTAAAGATTTAGTAACACCAAAAATCACGCTGGCTCCAATGGAAGGCGTAATTGATCACCTAATGCGTCATATGTTGACGGAACTCGGTGGTATTGATTTGTGCGTGACTGAATTTATTCGCATTGTCGACCAAAAACTGCCAGATCGCGTTTTTTATCGCTTTTGTCCAGAGCTTTATAATGGCGCTAAAACACCTAGTGGTACTCCCGTTCGAATTCAATTATTAGGACAAGAACCTCATTGGTTGGCTGAAAATGCCGTTGTAGCAACAGACTTAGGAAGCCCGGGTATAGACTTAAACTTTGGTTGCCCCGCTAAAACGGTAAATAAAAGTCGTGGTGGCGCTATCTTGTTAAAAGACCCTGAAACCTTGTACGCAATCGCTAAAGAAGTAAGGAATGCAGTTCCTGCTCATTTACCCGTTACGGCAAAAATGCGGTTAGGCTTTGATGATAATTCTTTAGCAATTGAAAATGCCCAGGCTTTAGAAGCTGGCGGTATAACAGAAATTGCAATTCATGCCCGAACAAAATTAGATGGTTACAAACCACCTGCATACTGGGAACACATTCAATTAATCTCAGAAAATGTTGATACTCCGTTAATAGCAAATGGGGAAATTTGGAACCCCGAACAAGCTAAGTTATGCCAACAACGCTCTGGGTGCACAAATTTAATGTTAGGTCGTGGTGCATTAGCTTTACCTAACTTAGCCGCATGGATAAAGGGTGAATCGTTACCTCTCACATGGCTACAAGTTTTGGCTGTACTTGTTAACTATTCTAAATTCGAAATTGAAGGCGACAAAGGCCTTTACTATTCGAATCGAGTTAAACAATGGATGGTCTATTTAAAGATGGCATACCCAGAAGCCGATCCGTTCTTTCGCCAAATAAGAACCATTAAAAAGACCCCTGACATGCTTAACGCAATAAAAACTGAACATCAAAGCCTTCAACCGATTGCGCAATTAAACTAGCTCCGTTAATCTATTCCTGAACTTTATGATTCATATAACAATAATAGTCAGGATCTATAATGAAATTTTATAAAAAAAATGCCAGCTTAATTATTGCTGGCGCTGTCTCCCTTGCATTATCAGGTTGTGGTAATCAATCAGATGATACAAAGTTATCAACGTCTTCAACAGCGGAACAAGCGATAAAATTAACAGCTCAAGATGCTAAACAATATGTAATTGATGCAGAAAAAAGATTGTCAGCGCTTTATGAATACGCGGCAAAAGCAGAGTGGGTCGCGCAGACTTTTATAACAGAAGATACTCAATACATTGCATCTAAAGCCAATGAAGAAATGAAGGTTCTTGGTATTGAGTTAGCCAATGGTGCGGCAAAATTTAAAGACATGGACTTAGATTATGATACAGCTCGTAAATTAAAGCTGTTACGTTTAGGTTTAACACTTCCTGCGCCAGCAGACTCTCCTGAACTTGCATCAGAACTTGCTCAAATTGAAAGTAAACTATCGGCTATATATGGATCAGGCGAAGCCGCTGATGGCACAAAGTATGACCTTATCGGCCTTTCAAATACATTATCTAATTCTGATAACCCTGATGAGATGTTACAAGCCTGGGTTGACTGGCGTAAAGTTTCTCCAAGCATGAAAGAAAAATACACTCGGCTTGTAGAAATTGCCAATCAAGGTGCGAAAGACCTTGGTTTCAGCGATGTTGGTGCAATGTGGCGCTCAAAGTACGACATGCAACCAGATGCGTTTGCTGCGGAAATGGACAGAGTTTGGGATCAAGTAAAGCCGCTATATGACTCACTTCATTGCCATGTAAGAGCAAAACTAAACGAAAAGTATGGAGATGAGGTTGTTCCACAACAAGGAGAGATTCCTGCTCATTTACTCGGCAACATGTGGGCTCAAACTTGGGGCAACATATATGATTTAGTTGAGCCCGAAGGTGGTAGCGGGATTGATGTAACTAAAAAACTGGAAACTCATAACTACGACTCTAAAAAAATGGTTAAGCAAGCTGAGGGATTTTTTACATCACTTGGTTTTGATCCACTTCCTGATACTTTCTGGACACGTTCACAGTTTGATAAGCCTGTAGACCATGATTCGGTATGTCACGCTAGTGCATGGGATGTTACGGAAACAGATTATAGAATTAAGATGTGTATTCAAAAAACAGGTGAAGAGTTTAATGTTATTCACCATGAGTTAGGTCATAACTTCTATCAACGTGCATACAACCAAAAGCAACCTCTTATGTATCGTGGTAGCGCAAACGATGGATTCCATGAAGCAATTGGTGACACCGTTGCCCTTTCTATTACACCTAAATACTTAAAAGAAATTGGTCTCATTGAGAAAGAACCTGATGCATCGGGCGATTTACCATTTTTAATGCGCATGGCGATGGATAAGGTTGCGTTCTTACCATTTGGTTTAATGGTAGACAAATGGCGCTGGCAAGTGTTTAGTGGTGAGTTATCACCAAACCAATATAATGAAGGTTGGTGGAAACTACGTGAAGAATATCAAGGTGTGAAAGCTCCGATAGCACGTAGCGAAGCCGATTTTGACGCAGGTTCTAAGTACCATATTCCCGCTAACACGCCTTA
>CAWUUQ010000188.1:0-5246 GCA_963925625.1 uncultured Psychrosphaera sp. | reverse complement strand
ATAGTGGTGCGCCGAGCATTTAACCACGTTGCAGGTAACATAGTTTTTAGAATTGGATCTTCATTATATTCTCGGCTGATGAGAATCCACATATCAATTTGATGTTCGGTCATTAACTCAGGTAACAACTCATTAACTCGCTTGGCCGTGATGTAATCTATGTATTCGGCGCGGTCGCGTAGTGATAATATTTTAGGTTCGTTTGTTTTGCTGTCTGGACCATTGGAGTGGACTTCCATAGCGACCGTAGGAAAGCACAAAAATAGGCTACTAATCAATAATATCGCTTTTTTGAATGAGTGGTGCCTGTTGAATACTGCAAATGATGGTAAAACTTGGAACATAACTACTCCGTTAAACGGTTAAATTTTAATCCACCATTTAGCCTACTCTAAAAAACTGATAAATATAAGTCGTTTAACGATTGGTTTTTACAAATGCATTTAACAGTTGTTTTAACGTTCTTATAGCGTAGTTTGATCTTTTTGAACTTCAAACAAACATGGCGCATTGTGTAAGGCTTTTAACTTTTGGGTTAAAAACTCTACATTTTTACGAGATATTTCTGTTTCACCTTCTACAAAGTTTGCCACCCAACCGACTAACTCACAGCCAGATGCCGTTATAGCCTGCGCCGTCAACAATGCATGATTTAAACAACCTAACTTTACGCCAACAACCATAACAACCGGCATATTATGACTTGCAACCCAATCTGAGAGCAATTGTTCATTATTCAGGGGTAATAGCCACCCTCCTGCACCTTCAATTAATGTCATGTCAGCCAAAGCTAATGCCGCCGGTAAGACTTCATCTAATTGAGCAAACCCTAATGGTTTGTTTTCAATCACAGCAGCAATATGAGGCGCAATAGGATGTTTGTAAACGATTGGGTTAATTTCATTAATTGAGAATTGTTTACCCGAAGCATGCCAAAGTTCAAAGGCATCTTCATTTACCGGCATGCCTGATTCGTCAGTCATCGCTTCATTCACGCCTGCTGATATTGGCTTGAAAGGATTAACACTAATGCCACTTTTTAAAAAGTGTTTAACTAATAACGATGAACAATAGGTTTTTCCTATTTCAGTATCGGTACCTGTAATAAATATGGAGTCATGTTTTGATAGTGACAATAGTGAGTCGGATAAACTTGAAGTGTTGGTATTCAATGTCTCTAAGCCCTATTTTTGTAGAACAAGTGTTCTAACTTTATATGTTGCGGAAATACCTTGCTGATGATGGTCATAAAAGTTAGCGTGATATTTGTCTTCCATTTTTTTCCATTTGTCTTTTCCCATTAAGCCTTTTTGAGCCCTACCATTAACAACATTTGCGCCTAACGATTTTAATTCTTTAGCTAAGTCTCTTGCATTTTTATACCAATAAATACAATCGTAATCAGAAATGTTCGTCGCCGCCCACGTGTGCTGTTCTATGGCTACTGTTATCTCTTTAGCATTTTGATATTGATGAATATGAGCGTCATTATCTATGTCTTGCCATGCTTGTTCTAGTTCATACAAACTACCAGGCATTAATGTACTGACAACAGCCGTTGCTCCTGGTTTTAATACTCTGTGAATTTCAGTTAGTACAACGCTAATGTCGCACCACTGAATCATCAAGTTCGAAAAAACCCAATCTACTGAGTTTGATTGCACCGGCAGGTTATGGCTATCAGCACAAATTTTATTCTGGTGTGCTGGATTGGAGTCCAGCATTTTTAAACTCAAATCTAAACTTAATAACGTAGATGCAAAAGATTTAATATCTTCATGAAATAAACCAGGACCGCACCCTAAATCTATGCCAATTAGATCATCACTAGTTGCATTTGTCGTTTTTGGCGTTTCGTTTGTTTTTGGATTAACTGCCACATTGAGTGCTGATACTAACCCTTTGCCAACTTCTATTTGCAATTGAGCTTGTTGCCCATAAGTCTTGGCAGAGTGGCCAAAGGATTGTTGTACCTTCTTCAAAATTTCAAAATTTTGATTTTTAATCATTGATAACATCACTTTCGCTCTGTTTGGAGTTTTTTTAACGCATTGCAGACAGCAAGCACCAAGGCATTGATATCATTAGTATTATGCGATGCCGTTATGGTAACGCGTAGCCTAGATGCACCTTTTTTTACCGTTGGATACCTAATTGGAGGAACCCAAACACCCTGCTCTTTTAGGGAATCTGACACGGCCAAAGCAATGCCTTCATCACCAATTAATATTGGCTGAATTGCGGTTTTGCTTTCTAACAGTGGCAGTGAATTTTTTAATGCTTGTGCTCTAAAATAACGAATATTAGCCTGTAATAGATCTTGTGAATCTGATGTTACTTTTGCCAAATTATGCGTCACAGCAATACACTGCAAAGGTGAAAGATGAGTTGAGTAGATATATTCTTTACTAAAGTTTTCTAAGTATTGAATGATCTGTTTATCGGCAATAACAGCTGCACCTTGTGCACCGAGTGCTTTTCCAAATGTAACAACGTAAATATCTACGTCATTTATTGATAAACCTGCAGCATTTAAAGAGTTTTTTGAATGGACACCAAAACCGTGAGCATCATCAACCATTAACAACGTGTCATGTTGTTTACATAACAAACTAATGGATTTCAGCGGAGCCACATCGCCATCCATACTAAACACACCTTCTGTTACTACAAGTTGCTTTTTAAACTGCTTGTTCGTTTGTAGTAGCTTCTCTAGATTTTTAACATCGTTGTGTTTAAAGCGCTTTTGAATAAGGTGTTTTGCGTTATGGAGCTTTATACCAGCGTCCATTAAAGAAGCATGATTGAGCTTGTCTTGTAATAAATATGAATCTTCTGATTTATCTTTGAATAGCGCATTTAAAACGCCCTGATTCGCAGCATATCCAGAACTAAATAATAACACTTGATGTGAGTCAGGTGCGTTCATGTACGACAGTAACTTTTCAGTTAGTATTTGGTGTGACTCAGAATGACCTGTCACGAGCGGACTGGCCATTGCTCCGCTTGATATCAGCGAATTGTCAGTATGAACAATCAACTCATCAAGCTTAAAATCTGTCGCTAGCCCTAAATAATCATTACTAGAAAAATTAATATACGACTTTCCATCTTTTATTAGGCGGTTCGCGGAAACAAAAGAAAACGCCGAGCGCTCGCGCAACAGATTTTTCTGTGCACGTTGCTCAACGCTTGAATGAATATATTCTGAAAAATTCGCCATTCGATTTACTAGATCAGCTCTTATTATTTACAATATCTACCTATTAGGCTTCATAAAACATTTCTTTTTCAGGCTCTTTCTGATCTTGTAATTGCTCTAACAATGCTGCTTCTTTGGTCTCATCAGAATAATCTTTAGTTTGTTCAGAGTTTATGCCTAACTTTTTGAATAATTTTCTATCAAAGTGCTCATCAGGGTTCGACGTTGTTAATAATTTACAGCCATAGAAAATTGAGTTTGCGCCTGCCATGAAACACATCGCCTGCATTTGCTCATTCATGCCTTCACGGCCCGCAGATAATCGAACAAAAGATTTAGGCATCATAATACGAGCGGCTGCAATCGTACGAACAAATTCAAAAGATTCTAAATCATCCACATTATCAAGCGGTGTACCTTTCACTTTAACTAACATGTTAATAGGGACACTCTCTGGGTGATGCGGTAAATTAGCAAGTGCCATTAACAAACCATGACGATCTTTAGACGTTTCACCTAAACCAACAATACCACCAGAACAAACGTTCATGCCTGCAGAACGAACATTGTCTAGAGTTGATAAACGATCTTCATATTTACGAGTGGTGATGATGTCACCATAAAACTCAGGAGACGTATCTAAGTTATGATTGTAATAATCTAAGCCAGCTTCTTTGAGTGCGTTAGCTTGTTCTTTGCTTAACATGCCTAATGTCATGCACGTTTCTAAACCTAGTTCTTTTACGCCTTTGATCATTTCAATCACGTACGGCATGTCACGATCTTTTGGATTTCTCCATGCTGCACCCATACAAAAACGTGTCGAACCAATTTCTTTTGCTTCTTTAGCTCTTAAAAGTACTTTTTCAACTTCCATTAAGCGTTCTTTTTCTAGACCCGTTGCATATCGCGCACTTTGCGGACAATATTTACAATCTTCAGGGCATGCACCCGTTTTAATTGATAACAAGGTGCTGACTTGAACATAATTAGGATCAAAATGTTCACGGTGAACTAGCTGTGCTTTAAACATTAAGTCATTAAACGGCATCTCAAATAATGCTTTTACTTCGTCATGTGTCCAATTGTGTCTGATTTCTGCTGCCATGGAATTTACGCTCAATTTTGATTTAATTAGTTGTTTTTATATTGCCGCTTAGTCTATCCTGCCGCCAACCCTTGTCAATTTAGCAAATAGCACAAAGTTTACAACTGGACAATTAATGAACGCAAATAACACACCTCATACCACTGTTGATTTAGATTTTGACCGAAACCATTTATGGCACCCCTATACGTCAATGAAATCTCCGTTGCCTTCTTATCCGGTCATTAAAGCAGCAGGTGTTTATATTCATTTAGAGTCTGGTGAAAAATTGATTGATGGAATGTCGTCTTGGTGCTCAGTTATTCATGGTTATAACCATCCTAAAATAAACGAAGCAATCAAAAACCAAGTTGATCAAATGAGCCATGTCATGTTTGGCGGGTTAACTCATCAGCCTGCAGTTGATTTGGGCAAACACTTAGTTGAACTCTCTCCGGAAGGTTTAAACAAAGTGTTTTTAGCGGATAGTGGTTCTGTATCTGTAGAAGTTGCCTTAAAAATGGCCATTCAATATCAACTTGGCAAAGGACATAAGGCTAGAAACCGCTTTGTTACCATTAAACATGGTTATCATGGTGATACCTTTGGTGCAATGGCGGTGTGTGATCCTGTTAACTCAATGCACAGCCTTTATGCGGGCATTATGCCTGAAAACTATTTCATTGATGCTCCTAGCGCATTACCCTCTACTTTGGATGGTACGATGCCAGAATTTAATGAAAAAGACTTAGATCCGCTAGCTGAAATTTTATCGGTTCGAAATGATACGATTGCCGCTTTTATTCTTGAACCTATTGTTCAAGGTGCGGGCGGAATGCGCTTTTACCACCCAAAATATTTAGCTGGCGCAAAACGATTATGCGAGCAATATGGCGTATTGTTGATTGCCGACGAAATTGCCACCGGCTTTGGTCGTACAGGTAAGTTATTTGCCTG
>CAWUUQ010000187.1:0-5852 GCA_963925625.1 uncultured Psychrosphaera sp. | reverse complement strand
ACTGATGAATTAGTTGAACATAGCAATGTCAGTCAAAGTAAATTATCAAAAACTGGTCTTTTAGCATCTAAGCCCTTATCCGAACCAGAAGCTAAGCAGTCTGCAACTGTGGCAACTGAACCAACGCCAGAACCTTTATCTGAACCTCAGCTTACTCAAGTATCGACTCAGGAAGTTGGTCCGTCGGAAACAATGGCGCACTCAGTAACATCAGCAATAGCAGAATCAATTACACCAGAAGAGAAAGAATCAATTACACCAGAAGTACCACAATCCTTGCCACTTGATAGTTATGACGGATATGAAAATTATGTAGTGAACGATGGTAGTGATGTAGATGAAGTCGACTATTCTAATTATCAACAATCAGCCGATTTTGATTCTGTAAATCTATCGTTTGATCCAAATCCACAGCCTGAAGCAAACTCACAGTCTAAAGAAAATCAAGTTACGCCTGTTGCGAGCTACGATGATAGCATCGAAAACAATCCTGTTTTGGCAATTTTGGCGAGTCGAGGGATGAACTTAAACGCGTCTAAAACTTTAGATATAGCGGAGACGCCTGAAACAGTATGTCAAAAAACAGGGGCGCCTGAATCTGCGAAAATACCTTCTGCGACAACACCTTCTGCTACAACATCGCCAAAAGTCGAAGTTCCTAAAATTGTTTTGCCAGAAATTAAAAGCGAAGAAGTTCGATATGCACACGAAGTTGATCGTTGGGCAGCGATGATTGAGCAATCAGATTTAAGAGGCTTAGGAAGACAACTGGCGCTAAATTGTGAAGTTATTATTAACGGCGATAACATCGAATTAATCGTACGCCAAGAGTTCGCTCACTTGCTCAATGAAAAATCAGAACAAGAACTAACGGCTGTTGTTGCTAAGCTTGCGCCCGCATCAGAATTTATAATAAACAAAAATGAACTTACGACAACAGCTCCTGCTGATATTCAACAAAATATAAATGTAAATCGACAACAGCGAGCAGAAGACAGCATTCAGCAAGACCCATTAATTCAAATATTAATTAATGAGTTTGATGGAAAATTAATCGACAATTCAATTAAACCACTTTAACAAAGCTAAGAAGCTTGTTTTAAGATAAGGTGACCGCATATCATAGCGGTAAAAATTTTAGAGGAAAATATTATGTTTAAAGGCGGAATGGGCAACATCATGAAACAAGCCCAACAAATGCAAGACAAAATGCAAAAAATGCAGGAAGAGATTGCAAAAATGGAAGTGGTTGGCGAGTCAGGTGCCGGTTTAGTTAAAGTGACTATGTTAGGTAGTCATAATGTAAAACGTGTTGAGCTTGATGACTCTTTAATGGAAGACGATAAAGACATGATTGAAGACCTGCTTGCTGCTGCTGTGAATGATGCGGTTCGTCGTGTTGAAGAGATGAATAAAGACCAAATGGGTCAACTAACGGGCGGTATGGGCATGCCTCCTGGCATGAAATTTCCATTCTAAATAAATAAGTAAAGGCTAATTCAGTGCAAAACTCGCTATTACAACAAATGATTGAACAACTTCAATGTTTACCTGGTGTTGGTCCTAAAACGGCACAACGGATGGCCTATCACTTGTTGCAACATAAACGTCGAGCGGGAACTGAGTTAGCCCATATACTTGAATCTGCGATGGAAAAAATAGGTCAGTGTAAAAAGTGTCGCAACTACACCGAATTAGAACTTTGTGATATCTGCACCAATACTAAAAGAACTCAAAACTCTTTGCTTTGTATCGTCGAATCCGTGGCTGACTTATCAGCTGTTGAGCAAAGCGGTCAGTACTCTGGACGTTACTTTGTATTGCATGGTTGTTTATCGCCCATCGATGGTGTTGGCCCAAGTGAATTAGGCCTGTTTCAACTTGAAACTCTATTGGCAAGCGGCAGTAGTGACAACGTAGCGGAAGCAGACAATATTGAAGAAGTCATTCTAGCGTTAAACCCAAGTGTAGAAGGCGAAGCAACATCTCATTATATTGCTGATATTTGCAAATCAAATGGCATTGCCATTACTCGTATTGCTCATGGAATACCGGTTGGTGGTGAGCTAGAAATGGTGGATACCTCCACTATTAATCATGCGCTAATGGGGCGAAAGCAGTTCTAACTACTTTTAAATGAGCCGATAAAAAACTTAACAATGAAATTAAATATACTAAAAAAACTGCTTAAAACGTTGGCTAAAACATACTTTAGAAGTTGGAAACAAAGTAGTTAAGAAAGAAGTTAAGAAAGTAGTTAATGAAATAGATTAAAAGATTTAAATTTTCCCCCTTGAAAAGCCACTCCATCACTCCTATTTACTAGTCATCAAACGATTAATGATTAATACGTAAACCATCAAAGGAGACCCTGACCATGGCAGAAGCAGCCACTCAAGGTAAACAAACTCACGGCTTTCAAACCGAAGTAAAACAATTATTACAACTTATGATCCATTCTTTGTATTCAAACAAAGAGATCTTTTTACGTGAATTAATTTCAAATGCATCTGATGCAGCGGACAAGTTGCGTTTTGAAGCGCTTTCAAACAATGACTTATACGAAGATGATGGACAATTACGTGTTCGTGTAAGTTTTGATGCTGACAAAAATACAATCACAATTGATGACAACGGTATAGGCATGAACGCCGACGATGCCGCGGCTCATTTAGGTACAATTGCAAAGTCTGGTACCGCAGACTTCTTTAAAAACTTAACAGGCGACAAAGCTAGAGACTCTCAGTTAATTGGTCAATTTGGTGTTGGTTTTTATTCTGCATTTATTGTTGCTGATAAAGTATCTGTACGTTCACGTAAAGCCGGGGATACAGCGGATCAAGGTGTAGAATGGATTAGTGAAGGCGAGGGTGAATACACCATCGAAAATATCACTAAAGAAACGCGTGGCACAGAAATCACTTTATTCTTAAAAGAAGAAGAAAAAGAATTTGCCAACGACTGGAAACTTCGCCAAATCATTAAAAAATACTCTGATCATATCGCAACGCCAGTTGAAATGTGGAAAGACGGCACACCTGAATCTGAAGGCGAAGACGGTGAAAAAGTAGCTGCTACTGAAGGCGAGTGGGAAGTTATTAACAAAGCCGATGCACTTTGGACATTGGATAAGTCTGAATTAGAAGATAAAGATTATAAAGAGTTTTATAAACACATCAGTCATGTCTTCGAAGATCCATTAACTTGGGCACACAACAAGGTTGAAGGCAGCAACGAATATACATCGTTACTTTATTTTCCTAAAAAAGCGCCTTTTGATATGTGGAATCGCGACAAGCAACGTGGTTTAAAATTATATGTTCAACGTGTATTCATTATGGACGATGCTGAACAGGTTATGCCTATTTACCTTCGATTTGTTAAAGGCTTAATAGACTCAAATGATTTGCCTCTAAACGTTTCTCGAGAAATTTTACAAGACAACAAAGTCACTCAGTCATTACGCAAAGCTTGTACTTCACGTGTGCTTAAAATGTTAGAGCGCATGGGCAAAAATGACAAAGAGAATTACCAAACGTTTTGGAATGAATTTGGCCAGGTGTTAAAAGAAGGCCCAGCTGAAGACATGGTAAATAAAGAAGCCATTGCTAAACTATTGCGCTTTGCTTCAACTCATAATGACGACGCTACACAGTCAGTTTCTTTCCCTGACTACGTTGAACGTATGAAAGAAGGTCAAGACAAAATCTATTATCTTGTTGCAGATACATTTGAAGCGGCAGCAAATAACCCAGCATTAGAGATCTTCCGCAAGAAAGGTATCGAAGTTGTATTGATGGTTGACCGTATCGACGAATGGTTAATGTCACACTTGAATGAGTTTGATGGCAAACAATTTGTTTCTGTTACTCGTGGTGATTTAGATCTTGGTGACTTAGAAGACGAAGAGTCTAAAAAAGCTCAAGAAGAATCAGATAAAGCGTTTGAAGGCAGCATTGAACGTTTCAAAACGGCGCTAGACGGTAAAGTTAAAGAAGTGAAAGTTTCGCATCGTTTAACGGATTCACCGGCGTGTATTGTTACTGACAACAGTGACATGAGCCCGCAAATGATCGAAATAATGAAGCAAATGGGTCAAGACGTACCAGACACTAAACCTGTTTTTGAAGTTAACATGGAACATGAGCTAGTTAAGCATATAGATCAAGTTCAAGATGAAGACCAATACAAACAATGGGTTGATGTTTTATTAGACCAAGCAACATTAGCGGAACGTGGCACAATTAAAGACCCTGGCGCGTTTGTAAAACGCATGAATGCCTTAATGATGTCTTTGGCCAAATAAGCCAATATTCGTTGGTGTAGTAAATTTATAATGAGGGGGAAGCTTAGCTTCCCCTTTTTTGTGACTATAATTTAGGCGGCTAATGACAATTTTTTAAAACAGTGATCGAATCCTTACCATATCGGCTTGTTATCAATGGGTTAATGTGCCAAGATTCTGACCATAAAACTTAATTCTAACTCAAGTTTGAAGAGGAACACTTCATGCGGATTATTTTACTTGGCGCACCAGGTGCCGGAAAAGGTACACAAGCACAATTTTTGATGAATAAATTTGGTATCCCTCAAATTTCAACGGGTGACATGTTACGTGCTGCAATTAAAGAAGGTTCGCCTTTAGGACTTAAAGCTAAAGAAGTAATGGATGCCGGGCAATTGGTTTCTGATGATCTTATTATTGGTTTAGTGAAAGAGCGTATTGCTAAAGCAGATTGTGCAAATGGCTTTTTATTAGATGGTTTCCCAAGAACTATCCCACAAGCAGATGCAATGAAAGAAAACGGTATTTCTGTTGATTACTGCTTAGAGTTTGATGTACCGGATGAAGTGATCGTTGATCGTATGTCTGGTCGTCGTGTTCATTCTGCGTCGGGTCGTGTTTATCATGTTGTTTACAATCCACCAATGGTTGAAGGTAAAGACAATGAAACGGGTGATGACCTTGTTATTCGTAACGATGATCAACCAGAAACGGTTCGTAAACGTTTAGGCGTTTATCATGAACAAACTCAGCCATTAGTTGCTTATTACAAAGCCGAAGCAGATGCTGGAAACACTAAGTTTGCAACAATTGACGGAACACAAGCCGTTGAAAAAGTAAGCTCTATTTTAGCTGAAATTCTGGCGTAAGATTTACAATGAGTCATGCTTTATTTAAGCAAAAATAGAAACGTCACTTTTTAGTGGCGTTTTTTGTTTTAACGAACCGTTTCTAGAAATATAGATTTTAGGACTATTGGTTTTGCACTAAGGGGAAATATTATGTCTATCGAATTTACGGCTTTTTATGCAGGGTTGTTATCCCTGATTTATATAGCTCTTACAATCAGAATTATCCAACTAAGGTGGAAACATAAGGTTGGCATTGGTCACGGAGAATCCACAGAATTGCATCGCGCTATACGTGTTCATGGCAATTTCTCTGAATATGTGCCGTTAGCATTAGTATTGATGTTACTACTGGAATTACAAAACACGGCTGAAGGCACCTTACATCTGTTAGGAGCAATGTTACTAATAGGACGCGTGTTTCATGCAATGGGATTAGGAAAGCGAGCAGGGACGTCTCTAGGAAGAACTATCGGTGGTATTTGTACTTACCTTATGATTATTGTTGCGGCGATTCTAAATGTGATGTCAGTTTATTAACTAAAGCAAGTGTGGAAGTGTATTAATAAGGTTTTAGTTATAGAGGCGTGAATTTTAGGCACAAAAAAACCGGAGAAAACCCCGGTTTTTAAATAAGTATAATTACAAAAAAATTATAGCGCGTTAATTTGAGCGTTTAAACGACTCTTATGACGTGCAGCTTTATTTTTGTGAATTAG
>CAWUUQ010000186.1:0-7085 GCA_963925625.1 uncultured Psychrosphaera sp. | reverse complement strand
TATCTATATTTTTGTAAGTTTTTTTTCTATATCTTTTAAGATCCACTGTAATTGAGAATCGTTACTAGTAAGGTAATCGTCAATGGAAATTTCAATATTTACATCTGGGTATAGTGCATCTTTTTGTTTTGCATCAAAATGATACAGGCGTTTTGAATAGGTTACCTCTAAGTTAGAGTTGGGTAAAATAAATTGTCCCATATCCTGATACCCAGAAGGTTTTGATCCCGTAGGTTCGCCAACTATTTTGGCATTCAAAAGTTGTGAAAATTGGGCTGCATTACTCATCGCTGCAGAAAAGGTAACATTATCAATCAGCGTATAAACACCAGATTTCCAATCTATGCTATCGGCCAAGACCAAAAATTGAGTAAGCTTTAGTCCAACAAAAAAGTCACCACCGTAATTGTCTCTTAAATCAATTATCAGCTTTTCCGATTTATTCTTATTAATAAAGGCTAATAGATCCTCAGCCAATGATTCCATTTTTGAAGTGGATGTATATCTGCGAAACTTAACGTAGATAATATTTTTGTCTTTAGAGGCACCAAACCAAATATTTTCATCAATTTTTTCTTTTGCTAAAAATAAGCCATTGTTTTGATAGGAAAGTTGGGCATTTAAAGAGTATGAACGTTGAGGGCTTAGTGTTAATTCTATTTCGTTTTTATCTGTGCTGCGTTTAAAACTAAACCGAGCGTTAAGTGAATCATTAATAATGCCCAAGCCATTCAGCAATTCGGCTTTTGTAATGTATTGTGCGGCTCGAACTTGTGTCGAATACTGATTTTCGGAGAACGGCGTTATTTGAGAAAATAACCGGAAAACCTCTTCAATACTAACGTCGTTAATTTTTGTTAGTTGAGCTCCCAGCAAGTGCCTAAACTGATTGGTTGTTTTAATTACATACCACCTTTTATGTAACCGTCGTAATTGTATTGGAAAATTTGTTAATTCTGCTCCCCATAAAGGAAACGATGTATGACCATCACCCACTTTGTATGTCAGTCTCATGAACTCTACTAACGTTTGATTACGCGTTAAGGTTGGTAGCGAGTGTTTAAGTTTATCTAGTTCACTTAGAAACACTTTTTTAGAGATGGTATGAAAAATATCTATATGTTTATTGGGTAATGTTTGAGCATAAAAATTTAAGTCTTCTTGCCAGTTTTGAATCTCTGTTTTAGATTGACTCCAACTATACAGCGATACCAAAGACAAAATTATTAAAAGGGATATTTTCACCGTTTATTCCTTTTGGTGGATGAAATTAATTACGTTTGCTTTCATTTATACTTCTAATTTCCAACAAGTGGACGAAATCCGCCATAAATCATCTTTGAAGCATCAAAGCCTGAGTTTGATAAGGCAATTATATCTGCCATTCTCGGGTCGTTAGGAACTTTAGCATTGGCGATATCACGAGCCTCTCTAGACTCAAATTTAACCCATCCAAAAATAACGATATCAGACGCCGATGCGTCTACACAGTCAGTAAAAGATCGGGTTCCCTGTAACATCATATCATCACCAACATACTCTCGATAATCAAGGGCACCATAGTCAGCCCAAACATCGGCAACAGATTTCGCCAGTCGTTTATATGCATCCAAGTGTTTACGAGGAATAGGTAGGACAAATCCATCAATATAGTGAGACATAGTTTTTCCTAATATAGGTTATTATTCTATTGTGTACACAACATATACGGTTGCTGTTACGCGCATTTCGCCTATTTCAAAAATAGCAGGAAGGGGAGCTGCAGCTCGGTGGCGTTGTTGTTGAGAGTACGTCTGCCCGTATATTACTTGGTCAGGTTTTAGAGTGTAAGCGTTGTCTTTTCGCGTTTTAAATTCAGAGATTGAATGAACACCTTTAATTGTTTTGTTTTGCAATTCAGCAAGACTTTGTGCCTTTTGTTTTGCATCTTCTAACGCTAACATCAACGCTTTTTTCTTTATAGTTCCTTCGTTTGAAACCTCAACAACGGATGATATTTTAGAGGTGATGCCAGCCTTAACTAAAACATCATTTAATAGGGAGTATTTTTCCAAGTTTTTTAGAGTTATATCTACATTCCGATTCACTTGAGTACCTTTTTTAATCCTTTTTCCATCTTCATATTCGAAAACGGGACTGATCTGCAAAGGTGTTGCTGTAATATCTTTTGGCTCAATTTTTAGTTTTTTAACTGCCTCAAATAAACGTAAAGATTTGTCATCGATCACTGATTTCGCTATTTCTACGTCAAGATTAACGTCTGACAATGAAACTGTTATTTTAATTTGATCAGGGTAAATACCAAACTCCGAAGTCCCTTCAACATATATATGAGGAACCGTAGGAATAACCGATGCTTGTGCAGTGAAAGATGAGGTAGTTAAATAAAAAGTGCTTAAAAACAAAAAAGTGACTGAAAATAAAGAACCTCGTAATAAAACGTTTAATTTGTTTTTCATAATTAATCCCTATACGTTTGTGAATTATTTGTTGGCTTTACACCTTCGGATAACTTTTTCATGCGCAGAGCTTAACGGTAATGTTTTTAAAGGACTGACATTAGAACCACCAGTATTACCGGTTGGCACCAACCCGATGTAAGTTTTGGTACCCGCACCAATAATTCTAACAACTTGGCCCATTAGCTCATAAGGCTTGTTAAACTTAATCGCCCATAATAGCATTTTATAATGTGACCTAACGTGGTGGCGTGTTGAGTATTGACCAAGAATATGCGCATTCTCCAAATGCTCAAAGGATTGTTCTAAATCGCCTTTGGTCATGTACCTGTCAGCCAGCTCAAACTCAAGATCAACATAGGGTTTAGCATTATGATAATAGTTGGCCAATTAATACTTCCTTTTAAAATAAATTACCTGTATTTGTTGTGTAAATAAAACATGTCGTTAACAGGGCTTAGGCGCAGTAAAGGCTTTGCTGTAGAAACCCGAAGTATCAAAACAGCATACTCTTTTTTTTCCAGAAGCAAGCATGTCACAAGCATCATTTATCCGTTTTATGCGTGTCTTAACCTGTTTGGCAGACGTTATCCAATGAATCCAATCTAATCGTGCAGTCGTCGTTGTTGCTTGCCAGGTTTTGTTTGAAGGAGGGCTGGCCGCAAGCGCATTCGCTAAATCTGCTGGTACGATAGGGTCTGGTTCATTGTCCAATGGCGTTATATTAACGTTAACATCTATTCCAACGTCTGCTTTTGCTAACATAAGCTGATTTTGTTCAATTCGCAACCAGTGGCTTTTATTGCCATCGGGCTCTAATAAAACATTGAACGCGTAATCATTGATTTTTGCTAAGACGGTAATTCTGCCACGCCTTGTTAATGTCGTACTCACTTCATGTGGCAACACGATAAATGCCCATGTTTGCTTAGAATCTTCGATCGCGGGCTTTTGTATTTGAGTAACAAAGTCTGAACATGTATTGTTTTTTTTCATGCGACTCTCCATGTACAAGTAAACGCTAATTATTGCCTTAGCAACAACTTATGATGGAATATGGTGTAACAGTAGACCTTCAAGCCTCTAGTGTTAAGCCATCAATTTTAAAGCTAGGTATGGCACAAAATTAAAAGCAATAATTACAATTTTATAATTACCTAAAAACTTAAAATATAAAGAGGGCAGCTCAGTAGGTTCAATACCCACTATTTTACTGTGAAGATTAATAGTGAAGTCTTTAAACCCAATGATAAACAGGGCGGAAAAGATATAAAAGGCCATGTTGATTAACGTACACCAACCTAAAAATGAGGTTAAGTCATTAAAATCTATCATTGATTAACTCCTAACGTTAATGCTCTTTATTTCGTACCAGTATGAAACAAATTGGTTATTTAGGTGAGCACTTTATTGTTAATTTTTCATAAGATCAATTCTAAATAGGCAACTAAGTATCCATACTGTTGAACCGTTAGCTTTCCTGATTATACATAGTCCTCCCTAACTCAAAACTTTACCTAACGGAGGTTCAGGAATACTTAAATCTATTGCCAATAAACTTGTATCTACAACAGAGTGACCTTGTTTAACCGCTTCTTTTACGACTTTTGTAAGTCCATCTGAGTGCGAATGTTCCGGTTTCATGCGATTGTTATGTGCTGCTCGGTTTTGAGCTAATTAATTTAACAACCCAAAATATGAAGCCTAAAAATGAAAATAAATAAAGCAAAGTATGAAACCAAAAGACAAAAGGAGATTGAGAATAACTTATTACTCCTGAACTTCGTGTTAGAACAGAGCTTTCAAACACTGGTTTGTATAAAAGTGCTAAGCTTAAAACAGTGAAAATCGTACCTAAAAAAATACTTAATCGACGCTTATCAATTTCATCTTTTATAGGGATATCATTAACTTCACTTGTATTTAGTTTGCAACGTAATATTTCTTCAGCTTTTCGTTTTCTTTCTGGATAGGCTGCATTGTCAATGTGAGAAATCACGTCTTGTAATTCACTAATACTATACTTTGAAAAATCCGGACTCATAAAATACCTAATGCACATAACGCTTTAACAAGAAGCTAAAAATTAATTGGTTATACTTTAGCGGTGTTTGCGTTGTTAACCAATTGGTTTTTGACTTTCTTAATTGACTTGTTATGTTTTTGGTACCAATATATATTTAATCTAGGTACTGGAGGATTATATGGCGAAAAATACAAGTGTTACATTAGGTGAGCATTTTGACTCATTTATTAGTCAGCAATTAGAAACTGGTAGGTATGGCTCAGCGAGTGAAGTGCTAAGGGCTGGATTACGGGCCCTAGAAGATCAAGAATTGAAAATGAATAACTTAAGGAACATGTTAGTTGAGGGAGAAAATAGCGGATTAGCCGACTATACATATGATTCCCTCTTAACAGACTTAGATAAAGAAAATCATTGATATCAAGTTTTATTTATCTAAAAAAGCCAAATCAGATTTAATTAAGATTGGTCGGTATACACAACTCAACTGGGGCAGACAGCAGAGAAATGACTATTTAAAATTACTAGATAGCGTTTTTCACCAGATAGCGGAAAAACCTGAATTAGGTTATGCCTGTGACTATATTAGAGAAGGATACCGTAAGCGTCCACAAGGCAGTCATGTAATTTATTACAAAAAATTTGGAAAGGATGAAGTAGTAATTATTCGAGTTCTCCATAAGAGTATGGATGTGCACCGCGCTCTTTGAAAACATAACGCCCGCTTAAGCGGAAAAGTGTAGTTGGCTAAAATGTTGAACGGAGTGAAAACAGCCAATTGTATTTTTTGATCTTCCCTCGATAAAATGGACATCATCCATCTTTAATTTACTGCTGATTCAAACTCAGCAGGTGTTTTATATCCTAAACTCAAATGCAACCGCTGTCTATTATAGAAATAGTTTAAGTAGCCTTTAAGTTTAGAGTGTAGGTTACTCATTGTTTCAAAACGATTTCCACGTATTAAATCGGCTTTTAATGAATGGAAAAACGACTCCACCTCAGCATTATCTGTGCAACATCCTGGGCGGTTCATGCTGGCTTTAATATTATTCTTTCTTAAATAGTCCTGAAAATTATGTGCGCGATATTCAGCACCTCGGTCAGTATGAAAAAGCACGCTCTTATGGGGTTGTCGCTTTTTAATTGCTAGCCTTAATGCTTTCAGCGTCAGGTCTGTCGTTTTGTTTTTGCCAAAGGCCCAGCCGATGACTCGACGTGAGAATAAATCAATAACAACCGCTAGATAATGCCATTTAGCGCCTACTTTAAGATAGGTGATGTCGCCAGACCATTGCTGATTAACGGTTGTTGGCTTATCCAAACCTTTGCGCTTATTTTGTATCTCTTTATAGAAAAGTTTAACTTTAGCTGGTTTGCTGTAAGTCTTTATTGCTCGTGCCCTTAGGCCATTTTCCTGCATTAATCGAGCAACCCGTTTTTTGCTCGTTTTTATGCCTTTACTTTTTAAAGCATAAAACACGCGAGGACTACCATAGGTTTGGTGGTTATCGTTGAACACTCGACTAATTTCTAACGACAATGCTTGGTCTGAGTGAAACTTGGCAGATACGGGCCGACTTAGCCACGCATAATACCCACTGCGAGAAACATTTAGCCATTCACAAAGGTATTTGACGCCTAAATCTTTTCCGTACTTTTGGACGAATCCAAATCGCTCTGATGTACTTCCGCCAGATACCGTTGCCACTTTTTTAGCAAGTCGTTCTCCAGTTTCAGACGCTCATTTTCCTTTTTAAGCTTTTGAATTGCAGACAGTTCTTTTTTAGTGGGGACTTTACTCATTATTTCGTTGCTGCCTTGGTAGCGCTGATGCTTAGAGAATTTACCTTCTCTGTATTCTTTCCGCCAACGACTCAGCATTAGCGGATGAATATCAAGCGCTAAGGCAACATCCTTTGACATGACATCGTCTTTTAAGCTTAGTTTGACTGCTTTGATTTTGAAACTTACGGGGTAAAACCAAGTTTTTCTAGGTTGGGTATATTTGGGCATTGTAGCCTCCTCAATGTGATGAGGAGGTGTCCACTAAAACGGGGGAGGAGCAGAGCCCTGATTAATTTGCTTGTTATGTGTTTTTACGCCAATTTTCCATTTTGTTAATTAAACTAGGATAACGACGATCCATAATATACATTAACGGTGTAATGAAAATAATTAAACATACAAGATCTAGCAAAGTACTTTTAAGTTCGCTTAAGCCTAATGTTAAAGTAATATTGCAAATTTCGATTACATAAAGCAACATTAACAAAATCAAAGGTAAGGCTATAAAGTAGTGCTTAACTAAATTTCCTATACTCCTTGGCTTAGCAATCATTTTAGTCTGCAAGCGACAATGGATCTCTACCGCTACTGCAAAAAACATAGTAGAAATGAAAACTATAATAGCTAGTTGAACCATAATTACCTAAACACATAACGAGACTGTAGAATTACCCGTTTTGAAAAAACAGCCTCAATATTTATTAAAAATTAAGCCTCAAATTGCATTGCTACGTGAAATCTGAGGCAATATCCCACTAAAAATTGACTTTTATAGGCTGTATGAACATAAAAATTATCCGTCATTTTATATT
>CAWUUQ010000185.1:0-4247 GCA_963925625.1 uncultured Psychrosphaera sp. | reverse complement strand
CGTGTTGACGAATTGATTCCCCATGAATGTTTACCTAATCAATACTCACTCGTTGAAGCCTTGCAGTTATGCCATCGCCCCGGTGTCGACACTGATACTTCCTTATTAGATTTAGGCATTCACCCAGCTCAGCAACGATTGGCTTTTGAAGAACTTTGTGCGTATCAAACAAGCATGTTACATCTTAAGAAAAATACTCAACAAGTGAGTGCCATTCCCTTTTCCAAAGACCAAGCGTCCACTGTAATAACATCTTTTTTATCTTCATTACCGTTTTAGCCTACCAACGCTCAAACACGAGTTGTTAATGATATTCAAAATGACTTAAATAAAGACATGCCGATGATGAGATTAGTGCAAGGTGATGTTGGTTCAGGAAAAACCTTGGTTGCTGCATTGTCGGCATTAACCGTAATAGCTCAAGGTTACCAAGTTGCATTAATGGCACCTACAGAGATCCTAGCTGAGCAACACGCGATTAGTTTCGCTGAGTGGTTCAAACCTTTAGGCATAGACGTTGTTTGGTTGGCAGGTAAAACAAAAGCAGCACCGCGTAAAATTGCCTTAGAAAAAATAGGCGATGGCAGTGCACAAATGGTGATCGGTACTCATGCCATTTTTCAAGACACGGTGGAGTTTTCTAAACTCGCATTAATTATCATTGATGAACAACATCGTTTTGGTGTCCACCAGCGTCTCTCGTTACGAAACAAAGGCGCTATACACGATAAAGACACCGTTCAATACCCTCATCAATTGGTGATGACAGCAACCCCGATTCCAAGAACGTTGGCGATGACAGCATACGCAGATTTAGATTGCTCCATAATCGATGAATTACCGCCGGGTAGAACACCTATCACTACCGTTGTTATGCCAAATACCAAAAGAGACATGGTCATTGAGCGAGTTAAACAGGTTTGTTTAGAAACTGGTCAACAAGCCTATTGGGTTTGTACTCTTGTTGAGGAAAGCGAAGCATTACAGTGCCAAGCTGCAGAAGATGCCTGCGTAGAGCTACAAAACACATTACCCGAACTGAGAATTGGTCTTGTGCATGGCCGAATGAAGGCCGACGAAAAACAAAATATTATGACTTTATTCAAATCAGGCGAGATAAATTTGCTTGTTGCGACTACAGTTATAGAGGTTGGTGTGGACGTACCGAATGCCAGTTTAATGATCATCGAGAATCCAGAGCGGTTAGGTTTAGCTCAATTACATCAGTTGCGTGGACGAGTTGGTCGTGGAGCACTGCAGTCACATTGTGTTCTGCTTTATAATGCGCCTTTATCTCACACTGCACAGCAACGATTAGGCGTTTTGCGTGATTCAAATGATGGATTCGTTATTTCGGAAAAGGACTTAGAAATACGAGGAGCTGGTGAAATACTAGGAACCCGACAAACCGGTATCGCGGACTTTAAAATTGCAGATCTAGAACGCGATGTGCTACTTTGTGAACAAGCAATGGAAGTTGCAAAACACCTTAGTAATTCGTTGCCAAATATCATTGAGCCATTAATTAAAAGGTGGTTAGGTGAGAAACAATTATATGGAAATGCTTAATAATATTAACTGGTTAGCTCTTGAAGACTAATCTATTTAGTGTTTTACTCCTGCTTACATCTGTTTAGAAGTTAAGATAATGAAAAAGATATTAATTGTGGAGGACAGCCTCCCAATTGTGACATTGCATCAAAACATAGCAAGAAAAGCAGGACTTGAGCCTGTTGTTGCCAAGACATTAGCTGAAGTTAAATAACTTTCTAATCAGTTTGATGAATTTTATTGTGCAGTTATCGATTATAGCTTGCCTGATGCACCTAATGGTGAGGCTATTCCGTATATTCTTGAACATAAGGTACCTAGTATCGTTATGACTGGCATGTTGGATGACACTACACGTGACAATATTCTACGACTGCCTGTTATCGACTATATTACAAAGGAAAGCAAACAAGCATTTCATTATCTACTGTCACTTCTCGTTAAAATACAAGAAAATCACAAAGTTAAGATACTTATTGTTGACGATTCTTCTAGTTCTCGTACTTATCTTAAACATCTATTAGACCGTCATAACTTTAATGTTTTGCAGGCAAATTGTGGCAAAGCTGCATTAGAAGTTTTAGAAGAAAACTCAGACATAAAGTTGATCATTACTGATAAAGAAATGCCAAACATGGATGGTATCGAACTTTGTAATCAGGTTCGTGCTAAATATACAAAAGAAGAGATAGGCATTATTGGTGTCTCAGGTGCTGACTCTCAAGCTTTAACCGCTAAATTCATTAAAAACGGCGCCAATGACTTTTTACAAAAGCCATTCTGTTTAGAAGAGTTTTATTGCCGAGTTTTGCAAAATGTAGAATACATTGAAAGCATTGATATCATTAGAAAACAGGCAAATAGTGACTTTTTAACGGGTTTAGCAAACCGCCGATATTTCTTTGATACGGTACAGCCAAAAATCAACACCAAAACGCCCGTTACTTTAGCAATGATGGATATTGATAATTTCAAGAGAATTAATGATACATACGGGCATGATGCCGGTGATATTGTGTTAAAGGAAATAGCGGTACTACTGAATAAACATTTTGAAAAAGATTTTCTACCAGCCCGTTTAGGCGGTGAAGAGTTCAGCGTATTTTTTGATAACTGCAACTTTATTGCTGCCGTCAAAAAGCTAAATCGTTTTAGAGCTGAACTCGCAAATACACAAATAGATATTGGTACTCAGGAAATAAGCTGTACTGTTAGTATTGGTGTTGTTTATGACAAAGCTGATTGTTTAGACAACCTTATGATTACTGCTGACCAACGTTTATATGTTGCAAAAGGGTCGGGTAAAAACAAGGTTGTTTACGAATAACAAACTAATAACGTCTGTTTTTACGGAAGGGGTTATCCTTAGCTTATTAGCTATTGTCATTGCCCTTTTCAAGCGACGCTTTAATCGTTGCCAACTCAACTTCCAAAGCATCTAACTTAGAACGCGTTCTAACTAACACTTGAGTTTGTACGTCGAACTCTTCTCGACTCACTACATCCATTTGAGACAATTTCTGTTGAATCACTGTTTTCACTTTCTCTTCAACGTTGTCTGCCATCGTTTTTACACCGGCAGGCAAAGAGTCTGCGACTTGCGCAGCAAACTGTTCTATTTTTTTAGCATCTATCATCATTTTTCCTAATTCGATATTTCGAATATAAGTGTTCTTATCCGTATTGTAATTCGTGCAATAAAAAAGGCCAGCATTGCTGACCTTTAATTACAAATCTTTGAAGGTATTAGCCTTAAAACTTAATCGCCGTGTTTACCACGTGATCATAGTTTGCAGACCCGCACCTACATCATCCATTTCTGGTGATGCTTGTAGGCTTATATCAAATTGAACCGCGCCTAAATAGACACCAGCTCCTAACGTAATTAAGCCGTCACTTTTTTCTGATGCCGAATCATTCGACTCTGCTAAGTTGTGTCGATAACCAGCACGTAATTCTACGAAGTCCCATGCATTTGCAATAGCACCAAAACTAGCATACTGAGTGCCTCTAAAGAACTGAGTACCGTCTGCATATTGTGGACCTTTAGACTCAGTTAGATCTAAGTCTGCAGCTAGTCGTCCCCAACCCACATTATAACTTGTACCAATTCTAATTTGCGGCTCTACTTTATAAATCAAAGATTGTTGGCCCGGTTTTAAACTCTCCGGTGCACTTTCAATTTCTTCACCAATTAAGTTTTTAACAGTGACACCAATACGCCACTTGTCCATTGGATCCATGGTTAGTATCGCGCCCACATCTGCAGTGAAAAAATCTTTAGAACTTCGGTAATCGTCACCATCAATGTCATCTTCATCAAAGTCAGACGTTGCAGATTGATAATCAAAAAATTCTAATTGCACGGTTTTTAGAGTCGCACCAACACTTAACGTTCTATCGGATTCTAATTCCCATTTTGATGCAACGGTCACGCCCGCTTCTAACCAGCCAATGGCGGCAAATCGAGCATTTGAGCCTAAGCTATCTTCATTAAAAACAAATGATTGTGAGTCTTGGTCAAAAATATCGCCAAAGTCATTTTCAATATTAGTTTGTGTTAGTTTTGCATCGTCTGCTAATGTTTGTGCTTCGTTAAACAAAACTTCAGCTTCAGCGGCAATGCGTTCTGCTTCGTCAATATCTTCCTGAGAAGACGAACCACTGTTACGGAAGGCTTCTAACTCTAGTAATCT
>CAWUUQ010000184.1:0-4647 GCA_963925625.1 uncultured Psychrosphaera sp. | reverse complement strand
TGCTCTTCGATTCCAACCGCCCAATAGTTATTTGCAAAAGAGGCTGTTTGGGCAGTATTAAAGCTGACAGGGTTGGGTCGAATATCTACTTCGGCTGAGTCAAAAACAGGCTTCACGACATATAATAGATAAAAGAAGATCAGTAACAGAGCGCATAAAACAAGAATGCCACCCGTCATTACGCCAACTTTAGCAAGCTTGTCTTTTAACAGACGAGTTTTTTCCGTTTTTAGCGCATTGTCAGAAGTTAAAGACATAATCCAAACCTATTTAAAGTAGCCACTGATAATTCTAAGTTATTTATTATATTGCACTATTGTTACAGTTGTGTGACACAAATGCGGCTAAAAAAAGTATCTACAGTATAGGTACTAGGGGTTATGCCGTAAGGCCCAAATACAACCCAATTATGGTTATTTTTCACCACTATTTGTCTAAGCTTTTAATAAGGTTATGAAATGTGTTGCTGTTTTTGCGACAAATGAACTGGATTAATTAAAGTTTATTGTTGATACTGAATATTCACACATTGTTTGGAGTACGTGAATGCAGCATTTAGTTTTAACGATAATTGGTAAAGATAAAACTGGATTAGTAAAGCAACTTTCAGATGTATTTTTACAACATGACGCCAACTGGCAAGCAAGTAACTTGTCTTATTTAAGAGGTTTTTTTGCAGGTGTAATTGAAGTATCAGTCTCTCCGGAACATTATCAAAACTTAGCAAATGATTTACGAACAATAAAAGGATTAGAGTTATCTATTCACTCTTGCTCAGAATTAGAAGAACAACCAAGGCAAGAATTGGAACTCGTCATAACAGGCAACGATAGAAAAGGCATTGTTCAAGAGCTTTCTTCCGTCATCAGCCATAAGGGCGCTAATATAATAAAATTTGTTTCAACTCATCAAACTGCACCCAATTGGGGCGGCGAGTTGTTTCATGCGGTAGCAAAAATTGGTTTACCAACGGGATTATCCGCAGATTCTATCGTTGATGCTTTAGAGCAAATTGCAACGGATATTGTGGTTGATGTGGAGTTAGATCAAGCTTCTTAATTTATTCATTAAAAATTTTTGATAGTAAAAAGCCAGTTTAAAAACTGGCTTTTTTATTCATGACACTAGCCAAGTTAATGCAACTAAAAAGACCCCAACGGTGCTGAATAATAAGCCAACGTTAGCAACGTTAATCTTATTGCAACTCTAAAACCGTTAATTGCTTTTGAATAACATTAGCAGGTAACGGAATGTAACCATCTTTTTCAACAATTTTTTGACCCGCTTGTGACAAAATCATTTTAATAAACTCAGCCTCCATAGGCGAAAGCGGTTTATTTGGGTGTTTGTTTACATAAACATATAAAAAACGAGACAATGGATATTTACCAGACACCGCATTTTCCATTGATGCTTCTACAAAGTTATCTCCTCGTTTAGCTAAAGGAATAGCACGCACACCAGAAGTTTTATAGCCGATTCCAGAATAACCAATACCATTTAACGAAGACGAAACAGATTGCACAACTGATGCTGAACCAGGTTGTTCGTTAACATTGTTTTTAAAGTCACCTTTGCACAGGGCTTTTTTCTTAAAGTATCCGTACGTACCTGAAACAGAATTGCGGCCAAATAACTGAATATCCTTTGCTGTCCATTCGCCCGCTAAACCTAAATCCCCCCAACGGTCTATGTCTTGGTCACCACCACATTTTCTATTAGAAGAAAAGATAGCGTCTACATCTGAAATGTTCAGGCCTTTGATTGGGTTATCTTTATGAACAAATACCGCTAAGGCATCAATAGCAACAGGAATCGCAGTAGGTTTGTAACCATAGCGTTTTTCAAAAGACTCTACTTCTTTTGACTTCATTCTTCGGCTCATTGGTCCAAAACTAGCAGTACCTTCCGTTAAAGCGGGAGGAGCAGTTGAAGAACCAGCAGCCTGTATTTGGATATTAACGTTAGGGTAAAAGCGTTTAAATTCTTCGGCCCAAAACGTCATCATGTTGGCTAATGTATCAGAGCCTACTGATGACAAGTTTCCTGAAATACCACTGGTTTTTTCATAAACTGGGATTTCATTGTCAATGGCTGACGCCGATTGACTAAACAATGTGACAATTGTGAAACCTAACGCGCTGACTAGTGCTTTTAATCTCATTTTGAAGCTCCATTTAATTAAGATTTGAATTCAGAATGGGTGATGCAAACTGAATCAAGTACCGTTTAACTGCGTCTATAATAGTTTGAATATATTACAAACTGATGACAGCGATATGAAAGCTATATGACAAAGGAATGGTTTTCTAATGACAATTTTTGGAAATATGAAACAAGTACAGAACAAATATGAAATGAAATTGAAACAAAAAAGCCGCTTTATTATTTACAAAAGCGGCTTCAAATGGTGAATATTACAGCTTGGTCAAATATTAGAACTTCTGTTCAAGACCTAATGCTAAGTAATTTTCATCTTCATCAAGATCAAAGTTAAACGAAGTGTAATAAGCAAAAGCCTTCGTGTTTTTGCCTAACTTACGATCAACGCCAACCGAGAAACCATTATCGTCTTCCATTGATTGGTATTGGCCTTTAACATTGTATTTACCCATCTTGTATTGTGCATTTAGGGCAAAACCTGATTTATCATCACCCGTTATCGTATTTTCTTGAGTTTGGTACATTGCACCTAGTATTACGCCACTAACTTTTGTACCTGCGGTAATACGTTTTGCATCATAGTTTTTAACGTCATTATCAATAGCAAAAGCTAAGTAAATGTTGTCTTTTTTAAGAGATGAATCACCAAATGTCACCGACATTGAAGTCGCTGCGTCATCAGTTTCTTCATCTAGGATATAGCTAATACCAAACTGAAGGTTATTAAACTTAGGCGTTTTATAAGTGATGCTGTCATTCATACGATTTTCACCTTTCCACAGCTTTTTAATGTCCGCTTCTAAGTCTGAAAATACGTCAAATTTTGCTTGAGATTGTTTTAACATTGTATCGTTACGACCCAATGTAAGTTCACCAAATGAACCACGAATACCAATAAACTGATTTCTTGATTTTAAGTTGTTTGCACCAGATTCATCAGATACATCAACTTGTAATTCATATTTATAAAAAACTTCTAATCCGCCTTCAAGTCTTTGCGTGCCTTTAAAGCCTAAACGCGAAGCATTACTTTTTAATTCAGTAATAGCCTCACCGTCTACTTCTGAATTTTGAACGGTAACATTAACTTTGCCGTATACCGTTGGGTTTGCAATGGCAGGCGATGCGATGGTTGCTAGTATCGAAGCTGCAGCTAAAGTTTTTAACATTTTCATAAGGATTCCTGATTATGAAGTTGAGTTATAATTATAATTTAGTCGTTATATTTCAAAAGCGAATAATATTAAACACGATAAATGTTACAGAATTATTTCATGCAACAAAAATAGCAGTTTTTATTCGCAAAAAAGTGGTTGCTTAAGAAACTTACCTACTTATCTCTTATTTCCAGTATAGGTTCGAAACACTGTGGTCTGCACATGGTAACCGTAATGTCGGTAGGAGTAACCTTTACTTTGCTGTAATTTATATCAAAACTGTCAGACGTAATTAAATGAGGCAACTGAGTAGAAGCGGTTTGCCAATATTCAAAGCGATTGTCATGAGCATAAAACATATGATCAAAACCGCCATTTTTTAAGTCTTGTTCAAGTTGCTGTTGGTCTGGCCATGGTTTGATATGAGTAAGGCCAAATATGTGATGACGTTTGTTGTCTTTGGCTTGTTTTGCTTCATCTAATATCCAAGGTAAATCAGGAGCGTCTGGAAATTCATATCGATTGTTGTTAAAGGCAATAAATTGTGTGTTTAAGAAAGAAAATGAGTAGTCATATTCACCAAAGTTTTTTAACCATATGTCTTTACCAAACGAAAGCGCATCGTGATTGCCTGCAACGGCCAATATTGGTTTTGTTGCTTTTGCCGCTGCTTTACAGGTCCATTCAAACTCCTGTGCGACGCCAGTTTCGGCTAAGTCACCTAACAACATAATAAAACTAACTTGAGGGTCTTCATTTATCGCCTCAATGGTTCGTTGAAAATCTTCTGGATACTGTTGAGGATCCCCGATAATAGCAAAAGTGAAATCAGTTTCATTATATGCACGTAATTCAATATGTTTGAGAAGCTTGAGGTTATCTTCAATTAACATATTAGGGCAATGAGGGTCGGTATTCCAGGCAGACTGTTCGTAGCCACATGCATTTAAAAAAGTAATCATGATCAATGTTGTCATTAATGCTTTCATCTTAAAAAGTCCTCCTGATACCCACACCCCAATTTAAAATACCTTCCAATCCTAGCCAGTCGTAATTGTCTCGATAAAATGAGTAGTTCCGAACGTAATTTGCAAAACCGACATCAAGTGCCGTAAGTTTAAAATAAGCGTCAGTATTTTTATCAAGTTGTACATCCACTTGATATTCTAAAAGAATACGTACAGCAGTAGGGGCGTAATAATCGTCAGGCAGTGCCTCTGGTAATTTAAGAAATAAACTGTCATGTTGAGCAACGAGAGTAGAGAAACCAAAATTGACTGGTTTTAATCGAAACTCTTTATTAAAAACGGGCAGTAACCATTCTGTT
>CAWUUQ010000183.1:0-14274 GCA_963925625.1 uncultured Psychrosphaera sp. | reverse complement strand
TCA
The DNA here is from genome assembly GCA_963925625.1 of uncultured Psychrosphaera sp. GTDB lineage: Bacteria > Pseudomonadota > Gammaproteobacteria > Enterobacterales > Alteromonadaceae > Psychrosphaera. The sequence continues at coordinate 14,271 of CAWUUQ010000183.1, read as the reverse complement.
GGTGTAATTTGTGGTGTACACCACAAATTACACCTGATAATAGAGTTATCTTAGATTTAAACATAACGCAAAATGCTCGTGGTGATACTGTCTCAACTCCGACAGGTCCTGCGGTAGCTATTGATACGCAACAATTGCAAACGCAAGTTACGGCGCGAAATGGGGAAACCATCGTTCTGGGTGGTATATATCAGCAACAAGTGATTAATAGTGTGAGTAAAGTGCCATTACTAGGTGACCTACCATTCATTGGAAGAATATTTAGGACAGATACAACCTTCAACGAAAAGAGAGAGTTACTGATTTTCGTTACACCTAAGATTGTAACTGACGCACTTTAAAGAAACCTAGTTACAAGTCTTTCTTGCTTTTTAACCACTTTATTTGCGATAATTCGCGCCTGATTTTTTTTGGGGCGCGATTCTTTGTGTCTGGGCTTGTTGTTAACACACTAAAATGTATTTGAATTAGGTAATATGGCTGAAAAACGTAACATCTTCTTAGTTGGTCCTATGGGCGCAGGTAAAAGCACAATTGGTAGACATCTTGCCGATCAATTGCATTTACAATTTGTAGACTCAGACCAAGAAATAGAACGTCGTACAGGTGCAGATATCGCATGGGTTTTTGATATCGAGGGTGAAGAAGGTTTTCGTGTACGCGAAGAAACTGTAATCACTGACCTAACTGAAAAACAAGGTATCGTATTGGCAACAGGTGGAGGATCTGTTGTTAGTAAAGAAATTCGTAATCGTTTGTCTGCTCGTGGCATTGTCGTTTATCTAGAAACGCCAATTGAAAAACAGGTTGCACGTACTCAACGTGATAAACGTCGTCCGTTATTACAAACGGAAGAACCTGCACGTGACGTACTTATTCGTTTAGCAGAAGAACGTAACCCGTTATATGAAGAGATTGCAGACATTGTCGTTAAAACAGACGAACAAAGTGCAAGAGTTGTAGCTAACGAGATCATTAGCAAACTTGATTTTTAAATAAAGGAGCTGTGTATGAAAAGCCTTCAGGTAAACTTGGGTGAACACAGCTACCCTATTTATATTGAGCAAAGTAGCGATAATTATAAAGCGTTGCTCACCCCGCATATAAAAGGCAGTCGTGTCGTTGTCATATCAAACGAAACGATTCTGCCTCTGTTTCAAAACAAAATACATACCGCATTAGATGACTTTAATTTGAGTTTTATAACAATTAAAGACGGTGAGCAATTTAAAACCCTAACGACCTATTCGGACATCATGACGCAGTTACTTGAATTAAATATTTCAAGAGATGCGACGTTAATTGCATTAGGCGGTGGAGTTGTGGGTGACATCACGGGGTTTGTCGCCGCTACATTTATGCGTGGCGTTCAGTTCATTCAGATTCCGACCACACTATTATCACAAGTTGACTCTTCAGTAGGCGGTAAAACAGCAATCAATCACCCTTTGGGTAAGAATATGATTGGTGCTTTTTATCAACCACAAGCGGTCATAATAGATGTTAGCTCCTTAGATTCATTGCCATCTAGAGAGTTTTCTGCAGGCCTAGCTGAAGTTGTAAAGTATGGTGTGATGCAAGACGCAGCGTTTTTTGACTTCCTTGAATCTAATGCTGAGAAAATCATGGCTTTAGAATCAGATGTACTAATTGAAGTCATCGCTAAATGTTGTGCGATAAAAGCTCAGATTGTTCAGGAAGACGAAAAAGAGCAGGGCATCCGAGCTTTATTAAATTATGGTCATACATTTGGTCATGCAATTGAAGCTGAACAGGGTTACGGTAATTGGTTACATGGTGAAGCTGTGGCAGCAGGAATGGTTCAAGCTGCTGAAGTTTCGTTAAGCAGGGGCTGGTTGGAAGAAGATCAAGTTCAACGCATTAAAGCGTTACTGTTGCGATTTAAATTACCCGTAAATGGCCCTGCAGATATGAACGCAGAATCCTACATTAAGCATATGAAAAAAGATAAAAAAGTCATTGCAGATACAATGAGATTTATATTGCCGAAATCAATTGGTAAGGTAGTATTAGTTTCAGATGTTAGCGAACAAGAATTGCAAAAATTATTGGCATGACAGTATCTACCGAAAGTAATGGGTTTTACATTCCAACCTCCAGACGACAGTTTTTAACAGACGTTAACACGTTATTAAGCGAAACCTGCGTTATTGCCATAGAAGGCACTGTAGGCGCGGGGAAAACTACTCTAATAGAAGAGTTGCTAACGTCAGAACTGCCAAATGCCAATAAGTGTTATATTACTGTTTCTTCAACACTTAATGACATTCAACTTAGAAGCCGTATTGTAGAGCAGCTCTTTGGAAATGTGCTGTTTGATCCTGAAAAACCGATATTAAACTCATTTTTAGAATTTACTGGCAGTCAGCCTCTCATGTTAGTGGTAGATAACGCGCATTATTTGTCAGGTCAATTGATTGGAGAACTTTTACAGGTTGTTGGCGAGTTTAAAAAGTTAGGAAAAAGGCTTCATTTAGTTGCTACTTTTAATAAACAAATTTCAAATACATTAAGCAGTATTGATTCCGCTTTAATAAAAGTAAAAGTGATACCGCCGCTCACAAGCGCAGAAAGTTACAAACTCCTTAGTCACTATTTTCCCTCAATCCCAAGTGAGACAAACGCGAGTATTAAGCGTTGGATAGAAAACTCTAAAGGGAACCCAATTCAGTTGTTAGCTTATGACAATGACGCAAAGTTAAAGCTTAGTGCTAAACATTCAAATGGCGCTATGAACTTAAAGCTTTGGGTATCTACTATGGTGTTAATAAGTGCTGTATTGGCAATCAGTGTCTATTTTTACAGAGCCTATTTAGCGACACAAGAAACACCAATAAAACCACTGACCGAAAGCACCGCTTTACTCACAAAAAATGAACCAATAGTAAGTGATTGGTCATCAGCCAAAATTCAAAAAGAAACACAACATAAAAAACAGCTCGCCAATCAAGCCTCGCCAAGTGACATATTATTAGCAATTGTTACAGATAGTGTTGAAGCGGCAGAGGCGACATTATCACTAAACGATGCACCAGTTGTACGAAAAACTGGAGATGAATTAGCAGCAGAAGAATCAGCATTAGAGCCTGATGTTATTAAATCAGCAATAGTTGAAACTTTACCTAGCAATAGCAATAGCAATAGCAATAGCAATAGCAATAGCAATGTTACTGTAGAAACAATTGAAGATGAAAAAGTCAAAAACACTGCGGTAAATGCCGATTCTCAAAGTTTAACGTTATTTGATAATAATAGGTTATTAACGTTACCAGCCAATAAATATGTACTGCAACTCACCGCGGTTAGTGATCTGAATACATTAGAAAAATACCTTGAACAAAAGAAACAGTTTGCTGACGACATCCGCATATACAAAATTAAGCGTAATAATTCTGATTGGTTGGTCGTAACTTATGGAATATTTGATACCATAACGTCTGCGCGAAAAGCCGCTAACGAAGTTGAAAAAAATGCGTGGGCAAAATCAATCAGTGTCATCCATCAACAAATCAACGCATATAACGAATCACTAAGCCAATAGAGCAGTAAATGAAAAAGAAAACTAGAGCCTTTTTAAAGTGGGCTGGCGGAAAATATGGCTTAGTCGAACAAATTAATAGCCGATTGCCGGAAGGTAAAAAACTAGTTGAACCTTTCGTAGGTGCGGGTTCTGTATTTTTGAATAGCGATTTTGATAGTTACCTATTAAATGACGTTAATCCAGATTTAATCACTCTCTATAAATATGTTAAAGCGCGGCCAGTAACATTTGTAAAAGACGCACAAAAACTTTTTTCACCTAAAAATAACGACAAAGTTGCTTACTATGGTCTTCGACAAGAGTTTAATGCCACGGATGATCCATATTTACGGTCTTTGCTTTTCCTATACTTGAATAGACACGGTTATAACGGTTTATGTCGCTATAATTTAAAGGGGGGGTTTAATGTCCCGTTTGGTGACTATGGAAAGCCTTACTTCCCAGAAGAAGAAATATTTAAGTTTTCAGAAAAGGCTAAAAAAGCCAAGTTTGTGTGCGAAGACTATAAAAAGACGTTTTCAAGAGCTAGAAAGGGTTCTGTAATTTATTGCGATCCGCCCTACGCTCCACTTTCTTCAACGGCCAATTTCACAAGTTATGCAACGGGTGGATTTGACGCAAATGAACAAGCTAAACTTGCAAAGGTAGCAGAACGAGCCGCTTTTAAAAGAAACATTCCGGTACTGATAAGTAACCATGACACGGTATTAACAAGGAAGTTATATGATCAAAGTGAGCAGAGCTTTGTAAAAGTTGCCAGAAGCATTAGTCAGAAGGGGAGTGGTCGTCAGAAGGTTGGTGAAGTTTTTGCATTCTATGAAGCAAAAGACCCAAAGTAATTAGTTTTAATTGATTTAATAAAACAACAGAAAAGATTTAAGATAATACAAAATTTACGATGGCAATGAGCACAAGAACAAGTCCAACGGCCATAATCACACCCGCTAAAATAAACGGAAACGGAGTTTCAGATTCAAAATCGTGTTTGTGATTGTCTGAATTTTGCACACCAAAAAAAGCAGCCGCGACACTTTTAAATGCCCCAATTAATTTCAATGGGTTACCTTAAACTTTGATTCGGCGCATGATCCGTAAACTCTCTATAACTTGAGTCATCGTCATACATAAGTTCAATTAAATCAAAAAAGTGGAACTGTGTGGTATTGGTATCAGTTAACCATCCCCACCAAGTTGGTTCTTTTACATTTGACGTTTTACATTGTTCACTAATGTCACCCACATCTTGGCACTGATAGCTATCAGCACTTACTGTAAGCGCAATAATGACAAATATTGTCGATATTAATGCATATTTAAAAAACCCGGAAATGATCATAAGATCTCCCTCCAACTTTAACTTTCAATTTAATCTTAAATGGTTATTGCTACTTTACCTGACAAATGCGCTTAATTGCTAACTTTGTAGGATAAAAATACAAAATAATATAAAATTTGCTGTGTTAAAATCAAATCTATCTGAAAAATTGGTGTGCTTTTATGAAATTGCCTAAGTTGCAACAACTAAAATATTTAGTGGCTTTAAAAGATACGGGGCATTTTGGGCAAGCAGCAAAAAGCTGTTTTGTATCTCAATCGACACTTTCAAGTGCGATTCAATCTTTAGAAGAACAACTCGAATCACAATTGATTGAACGTGATCATCGCACGTTTATCTTCACTTCTATTGGTAATGATGTGGTCGCTAGAGCAAGGCATATTCTCGAACTTAGCAATGAGTTGGTTTGTGTTACTTCATCAAACGGCGAACAGTTTAATGGCGACATTCATCTTGGCATAATTCCAACAATTGCCCCTTTTGTCCTAAAAGACTTAATACAAAGTAGCCAACAGACTTACCCTCAACTAAATTTATATTTGCGAGAAGATACTTCCGATAATTGTATATCACTGTTGAGAAGTGGCCAGTTAGATATGGTGTTATTAGCAACACCCTATAAAACTCAGGAGTTTGTAGAAGAGCTTTTGGTTGTTGATCCCTTTTATCGAGTGTTTAGCGAAAGTCGTGACGATAACGCAATTTATCTATTAGAGAGTGAACACTGTTTGTCTGACCATGCCATAACTAGCTGTCATTTAACCAGCGATAGTAATATTCACCCATTTCAGGCTAGCAGTCTAACTTCATTATTAGCAATGGTTGAAGGTCATCAAGGTGAAACATATTTACCTAAATTGGCAATCAAAAGTGGTTTTTTGAATGATTCAAACTTAAGTTACCAATCCATGGACGATAAAAAATCAGCTCGAAATATAAGTGTTATTTGGCGTAAAACAAGTAATCGTCGTACTTTCTATTTAGCCATAAGCGAATTAATTAAGTCTGTATTAGCGGCAAAATTGGGATAAAAAAAGAACAGAATATTACTATATTAAGCAAAAACTAGACTCAACTAGCCTAGGATTATTAAAGCTGTGTTGTATACCTTAGAAGGGAAATGAATCCCATCTAAGGAGAAATAAATGAAAAGTAATAAAATTTTATTGGTTATCAACTTTGTCGCATTATTATTTGTAACCGGTTTTGCATCGGCCAATGAACCAGACGACTCAACAAATTCTACCGCAACGACTCAAATGGCTGACAAGATTGATGTTAATGAAGCAACCATTGAACAACTAATCGAAATTAAAGGTATTGGCAAATCAAAAGCGAATGCCATTATTAAATATAGAAAAGAGATTGGTGGTTTTAATTCAATGGATGAATTAATTGGTGTAAAAGGGATCGGCAATAAAGCGCTTGGTAAATTGAAACTTGTACTGAAAGTTTAACGTTTATTAAGCGACTTTCTAGTCAATTGAATGTAACACTGAGATTTGTTCGTCCGCCCAATTTATAGCACTCGCATAAATCTCAGGTATGTTTACATTCGGAATATTCAGTGAATGTTCAACTTCACGCTCAGCTTCCCAATCACCTCTTTCATAAGTTTTGGCTAGTTTTAAAAACTCAGCAAGCTTACCCTCGTTGTTTATTAGCGCAGTCTTAATATCGTTTGCTAAAGGTAATTGCTCCATCACCTTTTCAATGCTTTCGTCAAGAATGGCGTCAATAAGTGACATCATTCCTGTTAAAAAAGCCATGCCTACATCTTGAGACTTTTCACTGACAGCGAGTTGTTCACAAAAACGTGCTCGAACCATAGACATTTTAAGCAATTCATCTGGTTTAGAATCATTAACCTGGGCTGAAAATATCAAGGAAATAAACTTTTTCAGCTCTAAGTGACCTAAAACAATGATGGCTTGTTTTATAGTGGAGATCTCGGTTACACGACGGAAAGTTGATGAGTTTGCATATCGCAGTAATTTATAAGACAAATTAATATCTCGTTCAAAAACTTGCGTAATCTTTGGCAAGTTCACATCTTCATTAGATGTTTCGTACAGCAGCTCAGCTAAGGTCATTTGTGCCGGAGACAAGTTTTTTGTTTTAACCATTTCTGGCTTAGAAAAGAAAAAACCTTGGAAATAAGTAAATCCAACCGATTTGGCCCATTCAAATTCTTCAAGCGTTTCTACTTTCTCCGCTAATAGAATGATTTTTGGATATGCTTTTAGGTCATTTATAACAACTAACATCTCTTCTTGAGACATTGAACGTAAATCTAATTTGATCATATTTATGTACGGATAAAAATGTTTCCATACAGGCTTATGTTCGTAATCATCAAGCGCTAATGTATAACCTTGTTCGTGTAATCTTTGTACTTCGGCAAGTAGTCGTTTGCCAGGCTGTACGGTTTCCAAAATTTCAACAACAAGTGACTCAGGCGTCATCATTGACGGATAGTGTTTAGCGATAGTTTCTAATGTAAAGTTAATAAATGCAGGTTTATTGTCGGTAAGTTCGGCTAAACCAAAGTTTATTTGAGCACCTTCAATTATGCGTGAGGTGGCCATGTCTCCATCAACATCAGGAAAAACATTGTCGACGCCATCTCTAAATAACAACTCATATGCAAAGAGTTCTTTGTTCGCATCTAGTATAGGTTGTCGTGCCGCGTAAAAATACATTAAAAAATTACCGCTCTAATAATTGAATTATTGGAAAATATTGGCTGCTATTCTAATACTTAACGATTAAAAACTCACCCATTAAAAGCCAATACATGGAGTATTTCACAATTAATTTGTAACTAATTATAAAGTTTAGACATTTAATAAGAATATAAATTATTTTTGAGAAGTTTTTTTAATAACTTTTTGATTAGCGGCTATAATTGTCAAACTACGTACCTTTTTATAAAGGTTTTTAGTATCTGTCCGATAATAATAGGACGTGGATAAGTGCAGGCAACGTATCTTAATGACTATTTTTTGTTATGCGCCATTTATTCGAATAGATAGAACATCACAATCACTATTTTAAAGTAAGGTTTACGCTAATGTTGAACTTTTTTAAACCTGCTATTCCTGCAGGCCATACAACGGTAAGTATTAGAGAATTAAATGAGCTTAAAGAAAAAGCAGCGGCTTACGATAGTTCTTTAAATGCAGAAGCCTTAGAGTTAGCGCAACAGATCAATGCAACGGCAGAAGAAGTTAACCGTGTTTCAGATCAAAAGTACAAAACAGTTCAAGTAGGGTTTGATGAAGTAAACGCATTTATTGAACAGAGTATCGAAATTGAAATTAATTCGTCTAGTTCACAGGAAAGTGCAAACGAAACTTATCAAATGAGCCAAGAGTCAATTGAACAACTGGCTAGCCTTGTTAATAACATAAAAAGCTCAGCAACATTTATTTCAGAATTCACAGATTTATTGTCTTCTTTGGATGAAAACAGTAAAAATATTGACCACCTTGTCGAAGCGATAAAAGGCATTGCCGAACAAACTAATCTTTTAGCATTAAATGCCGCGATTGAGGCTGCTCGTGCCGGCGAACATGGCAGAGGGTTTGCCGTTGTAGCAGATGAAGTTAGGTCATTAGCCAACACGGCAAATAGCTCGGCAGATCAAATTCAGACAGAAATGAAAAAAATCATGGATATTTCGTCCTCTATTATTACTAAACAAACTGAAGTAGAGAACCTAATGGATACGTCGGTAGAAATTGCCGATGAAACAACGGTACGTTTAAATGCATTGGCAGAGCTTGCAGAAACAAGTAAGTCTTCAGTAGAACAAACCATTACTATGGTTCAGCACCAACTATCATCGTCTCAAGATATCAAGTTGCATTTAGAGCAAATCAAAAAGGAAACGAAACAAGCGATTGATGGTTCCGGTAAAAATTGTCAATTAAGTGCCGAATTAATTTCAATTCTAGAGCAAAATTAACATTCCAAAACTTTAAATGGCAGTTTCTGTGCACAGGCTGCCATATATTCTTCATTATAATTTGTCTCTCGGATGCAAAAGTCCCTAATCGGTTCCTGAAAAGCAGGATGTTCAACCTTATGTAAAGACGTCGTCCTTGTTGGTCGAAAGCCTCGTGGGATTTTATGTTCGCCTTGGGTACCTGGATTAAAAATAGGAATGTTATTGTTAATGCAATATTCAATTCCTTGGTAATAACACGCTTCAAAGTGCAGCATGTCATAAGTATTGTCTGAACCCCAATATCGACCGTACAGCCCGTTTCTGTCTACAAAATAAAGCGCTGTCGCGACCAACTTCTGGTTATCATAACAAACCAAAAGCCTTACTTGAGCTGGAATTAATTTAAACAAGTCTTTGAAAAAATTAAGTGTTAAATATCCTTGTCGGCCCCGTTTTAAATAGGTGTTTTGATAATATTGGTAAAACTGACTCATTTCTGAATCGGAAATTTGTTCTCCAGAGCGCCAACTACATTTTATGCCGGCTTGAATGACTTTATTTCTTTCTTTTAAAATCATCTTTCGTTTTCTAGCGGTCAATTCACCTAAGAACTCTGTAAACGTTTTGTAAGCGAGCCCAGTTGAAGCTTCATTTTCCCATAAAAATTGGCAACCATGACGTTCGATATAATTATGAGGGGTGGCCAAGTTTGTTGCGCCAAAAAGCGAATGAATTCCCGTTATTTCAGTTTTTGTCATAACGTCAGCCATCATTTCTAAGGCATCTAACTCCTTTAATGGCGAGTTTCCTAACCACTTTTTACAAGGCACTGGAGTAAATGGAACGGCAACAACATACTTTGGATAATAATCTAAGCCACTTCTTCGATACGCATCTGCCCATGCCATATCAAAAACATATTCGCCATAAGAGTGATATTTGAGATAACCCAACAAAAGTCCTGTTTTTCCACCGTTTTCATATAACAGATACATAGGCAACCAGCCTGTACTTTTACTTGTGACTTCACCGCAATCAACACAATGATTCACTTCTAGCGCTCGTAAAAACTCAAAGCTTAGAAAGGGGTTTTGTGGATTAAAAAACAAATTTTCTTTCTGAAGGTGACTTAAACAAGACAAAGACGAAATAAATTTCCAACCTTTAGGAAGGATCTCGTTAATGGGTTCAAAAATATTCTGCAAATTTGCCTCTATTCTATTGGTTTAACGCTTTTTGGTGATGGAAATGACATCTGATTCAGGTATCATTAAGATGAAATTTAACCCAAGAATGTCAGACTTGATATTATATTAATTTTGTAGTTCTAGGCGATAAATCTCTCATGGTCATAAATAACTATTTTCAACCAAATTTAACGCCCAGTAATGACTGGCGCTTAAAGTGATATATAAGCGAATAACATGCAATTAGAAGTAACCAAACAAAAAGCATTTGCTAGCATCGACTGGATCAAACAAGGCTGGAAAATTTTCACATTAAAGCCAGCTATTTTTCTTGGTATGAGTGCCATAATCATTTGTTCCATGTTAGTCACTGTCGTATTTCCTCAGGCAAATATAATAGTATTACTTGTTATGCCTTTTTTATCGGCAGGTTTTTATCAAATAACATCAAAGGTTGAAAATGATGAACCAGCTGAGGTTGCAGATATATTTCAATATTTTGGGAAAATAAAAGAACATCTAATTTTTGTAAAAATAGCCTTGTTCGGGATTGTAATGAGCATTCCGGTTGCTGAAATTACTGCTGGTTGGCAAGAACTGTTTGCAGCACAACAAGTACCTGATACTGCCTCGATTTTATTAGTCGTTACATTAATTATGTTAAACGCTTTGTTAACTGTTTTTGCTGTGCCATATGGCTGGGTTGCACCTAATACACCCTTATTAGTTATTTTAAAGCAAAGCTTTAATGCGGGTTGGGTAAACATTATTCCTCTTACTTTGTTTGGTATTTTCACCATGTTGTTTGCGTTGTTATCAATGCCTATATTAATAGTGGGATGGCTTATAGCTTATTCGTTTATTACGATTTCTTTTTTACAGGCGTTTTTAGATATCTTTAGACCGGTTAAAGCTGAAGAGATTAAAATAGACGATGGCATATAAACCACCATTACAGTTTGATCCAATTACGGATCCAAAAAAGCTCTATAACAGAGCTCTGTATTGGTTGTCTAAAAGAGATTATTCGATAGCAGACTTTAATAAAAAATTAGATAAGGTTTGTGAAGATCAAAGGATGAAAGATCAGTTAGTTGAAAGGCTAACTGAAAATGATTGGTTAAGTGAAGCTCGCTACATTAAGGCTTTTATTCGTTCAAAGGTTTCAGCAGGATTGGGCGCTTATCGGATCATCAATGATTTAAAACAGTATGGCATAAAATCTCAAGATGCCGAACTGGCGATTGAGGAACAAACTACGGACTGGTTTGAACAGGCTAAAAAAACCTATGTTAGGAAATATGGTGAGTCGCCAATTGACGACTATAAAGAGCGCGCGAAACGCTTTCGATACATGCAGTATCGAGGATTTTCGATTGACCAAATTAACTATGCAAGTTCGCCAAGTGAAGATTGAGCGAACTGTATTTCAAAACTATTGTTAGGTATCCGTTATGTATAACACAACAGCCAGTTTAAGAACGGCGTTTTTAGAGTATTTTGCAACGAAGCAACATCAAATTGTTGCATCAAGTTCACTTGTTCCGGGCAATGATCCAACATTATTATTCACCAATGCCGGAATGGTTCCTTTTAAAGACGTATTTTTAGGTGCAGAACAAAGACCTTATCAACGAGCAACTAGCGCTCAACGTTGTGTTCGAGCTGGTGGCAAACATAATGACCTTGAAAATGTAGGTTATACCGCTCGTCATCACACATTTTTTGAAATGTTAGGCAACTTTAGTTTTGGTGATTATTTTAAGCAAGATGCCATTCAATACGCGTGGGAGTTTTTGACAAAAGTATTGGAGCTGCCGGAAGAAAAGTTACTTGTTACTGTTTATGAAACAGATGATGAAGCCTTTGAATTTTGGAATAAAACCATTGGTTTAGCAGCAGACAGAATTATTCGAATTGGCGACAAATCGGCGGATAAAAAGTTTGAATCAGATAATTTCTGGTCGATGGGTGATACCGGACCTTGTGGACCTTGTTCAGAAATATTTTATGATCATGGTGAACACATTTGGGGCGGACCTCCAGGCTCACCTGAAGAAGATGGCGACCGATTTATCGAAATCTGGAATATCGTATTTATGCAGTTTAACCGCTCTGCAGATGGCGAGATGGCAGCTCTTCCAAAGCCTTCTGTTGATACCGGAATGGGTATTGAGCGAATTGCTGCGATACTTCAAGGTGTACACTCAAATTATGAAATCGATATTTTCCAAAACCTAATTAAAGCAACAGCAGATCTATTAAAAGTAGAAGATCTCGAGAATAAGTCACTGCGTGTTATTGCTGATCATATTCGTTCATGTTCGTTTCTAATTGTTGATGGTGTTATGCCTTCAAATGAAGGTCGTGGTTATGTATTACGTCGTATCATTCGTCGTGCTGTACGTCATGGTCACCAGTTAGGTGGAAAAGGTATTTTCTTTAATCAATTAGTAAAGACACTTGTTGAGCAAATGGGTGAAGCTTATCCAGAGCTAGCTCAAAAACAAGCAGTGGTTGAAAAGATGTTGCGAATTGAAGAAGAACAGTTCGCAAAAACATTGGAGCGAGGCTTAGCACTCTTAGAAAGTCAGCTTGCCAATTTAGAGGGCAAAGAAATACCTGGCTCATTAGTATTTAGTCTTTATGACACATACGGTTTTCCAGCAGACTTAACGGCAGACATTGCGCGTGAAAAAGGCTTAACGATAGACGAAGCTGGCTTTGCAGAAAATATGTTAGCACAACGTAAAAAATCTCAAGCAGCATCTTCGTTTAAAGCTGACTACAACAACCAGTTAACGTCTAAACAACACAGTGAGTTCAAAGGTTACGATGCCGATGAATTTAATGCTGTTGTATTAGAGTTGTTTGCTGAAGGTGAATCTGTATCAGAATTAACGGATGGCCAACAAGGAATCGTTGTTTTAGATAACACGCCATTTTACGCTGAATCAGGTGGTCAATCAGGAGATAAGGGTGAAATTGAGGTCGAAGGCGGCACTTTTGTTGTTTCAGATACTCAAAAGCTTGGCAATGCAATTGCGCATTACGGCACTGCTAATGGTTCAATTAAGGTTAATGCCCAATCAAGAGCGGCTATTGATACGGAACGACGTGACGCAATTAAGAAAAATCACTCAGCAACACATTTAATTCATGCTGCGCTTAGAAATGTTCTAGGTGAGCATGTTAATCAAAAAGGTTCATTAGTAGAAGCTGACAAGTTCCGTTTTGATTTTTCTCATTATGAAGGTGTTACAGCCGCGCAAATCAAAGAAGTAGAGTTACAAGTTAATCAACAAATACAACGTAACTTGCCGTTAAGTACTGATGTGATGGCAATAGATGCTGCCAAAGAAAAAGGCGCTATGGCCTTATTTGGTGAAAAATACGATGACGAAGTACGTGTAGTAACCATGGGCGATTATTCAATTGAGCTTTGTGGTGGTACTCATGTTAGCCGAACAGGTGATATTGGTTTGTTCAAAATTATATCTGAAGCCGGTATAGCCGCAGGTGTTCGTCGCATAGAAGCAGTTACTGGTTTAGCTGCAGTGAATCACTTACACACATTAGAAAGTATGATTGCTGACGCATCGGCGCTGTTGAAGTCAGAGCCTAGTGTTTTGGTTGAAAAAGTAGAGCAGTCATTAAACAAAGTTAAAACTTTAGAAAAAGAACTGCGCCAAATACAAGATAAAATGGCAAGTGCTCAAGGCTCTAACTTAACAGAAAAAGTTAAAGTAATTAATGGTGTGAATACTCTGTTAGTGAACTTAGGCGAAGCAGACCCTAAGTCATTACGCGGTTTAGTTGATGACTTAAAGAACAAAATTGGTTCAGTAGTAATGTTATTAGCAGCTTCTTCCAATGGAAAAGTAAGTTTAATTGCAGGTGTTTCAAAAGACCTTATCGGTCAGGTTAAAGCGGGTGAACTCGTTAATGTTGCCGCAGCAGAAGTAGGTGGCAAGGGAGGCGGTCGTCCTGACATGGCTCAAGCCGGCGGTTCACAACCTGAAAACATAGATGCTGCACTAACAGCGGCCGTTGCATTTTTAAATACTAAACTTAGTTAAGAACGTCACTTTTGGCGCTATTTGTTCATAAATATGGCGGCACGTCAGTAGGATCGCTCGATCGTATTAACGCTGTCGCTGATCGAATCGTTCATACGATACAACAAGGACACCAATTAGTTGTTGTTGTATCAGCCATGAGTGGCGAAACTAAT
>CAWUUQ010000182.1:0-14467 GCA_963925625.1 uncultured Psychrosphaera sp. | reverse complement strand
ATGCAAAGAATTGCAATGGCAAGAGCACTTGTTAAAGAACCTGAAATTTTAATTGCCGACGAACCCACATCCGCGCTTGATGCAGATAGTCGAAATGCCTTTATACAGTTGTTATTTACATTGGCTAAAAAGCACAACAGCACCTTATTATTTGTCAGTCATGACCAATCACTAGCCACTCACTTCGACAAAGTCGTTAATTTGCAAACCATTAACCGTATTCAATCTCCAAAAAAAAGTGCTGAGGACTTATTATGATGTTTTTTAAGTTAGCAACGCAGAGTTTAGCAAATAGAAAGTCGAGTGTATTACTGACAATTTTAGCCATTACCATCAGTGTTTTTGTGTTGTTATCTGTTGAGCATATACGTCATCAAGCAAAACAAAGTTTTAATCGTACCGTGTCCGGTGTTGATCTTATTGTTGGACCAAGAACAGGCCAATTAAATCTCTTATTAAGTTCAGTCTTTAGGCTGGGTAATACAGGTAATTCTATAGACTCTTCAAGTGTTGAAGCTTTGTCTAAACACCCAATGGTCAGTTGGGCTGTACCAATTGCATTAGGTGACTCGCATAAAGGTTATAGGGTAATGGCGACAACGGATGATTATTTTAGCCATTTTAAATATGGCGCAAAACAGCCACTCGCTTTTAAAGAAGGTAAGGCATTTTTAAATACCTTTGATTTGGTCTTGGGCGCAGAGTTAGCAAAAAAACTTAATTATCGTATTGGCCAAAAAATTGTTCTATCGCATGGCACGGGTGTAACAAGCTTTACACATCACGAACAAACACCTTTTACCATTGTTGGAATATTGTCACAAACGGGAACGCCCGTTGACCAAACCATACATGTGAGTTTTGAAGGCTTGCATCACATGCATGAAGATGAGTCTATCGACGGCTCAAATGATCATGCGCATGAACATAAAGTCTCTGCCGTCTTTGTTGGGCTCAAAGCTCGATATGCTAGTTTAGTAATGCAAAAGTGGGCTTCAGAATATAAGACTGAACCGCTAAGTGCGATTATGCCAGGCGTTGCATTAACAGAATTGTGGCGTCTTGTTGGTTCAGTAGAAACAGTCTTACAAATCATTGCCATTCTTGTACTGATAACAACTCTAATGGGATTAAGCACTATGTTGTTAGCTTCTATGCGAGAACGAACAAGAGAAATTGCTATTCTTAGAGTGCTGGGTGCTTCGCCGCTATTTTTATTTGCGTTAATTCAACTGGAAGTCTTGTTAATGACGACTGTTGGTTGTGTATTAGCCGTGGGGTTATTATGGGGTGGGCTTAGTGTGTCGGCACCATTATTGGCGTCAGAATTAGGATTGTTTATTGAACCAAATCCTTTGTCTTACAATGCTTTGGTCGCACTAGGATTAGTGTTGTTAGGAAGTCTTGTAATGGGCTTAATCCCTGCAATAAACGCCTATAGACATTCATTGCAGGCAAAGCTCAGTTGATATCAAAAAGCGGTTATAAAACCCGCATTGCAAATGGTTATACAATTGCAGTGATTTCTCTAACCAACAATTGTAAATTGGTTTCGCCGCGAAACTCATTAATGTCGAGTTGATAAACAATTTTTACGTGTTTAGTTTGAAGGTTTGGCCAAAGCGTTAAATCTGCATTAAAGTGAATAGCATCAAACAGTTGACCTGCCTTATTACACAACACTAATTTTAGATGTTTTGCGCCGACTAATCGCTGGTTAATCACTTCAAATTCGCCGTCAAAAGTCGGCTCTGGAAATCCTTGTCCCCAAGGACCAGGCTCGTCCAATAAACGACTGAATTCTATTGTGAAGCTTTCATCAGGTAATTCTCCGTCAGTCAGCGTGACTTGAGTTAATACGTCTTCGCTTAGGTGTTGCAATAATACGGCATCAAAAGCGGCTTTAAAGTCTGCTAGCGCGCTTTCTTCAATACTTAATCCAGCAGCCATGGCATGACCACCAAACTTTTTAATCAATCCAGGGTGCCGAGTATTCACTTCATCAAGAATATCTCTTACATGAATACCTGGAATCGATCGCGCAGAACCTTTTAGCTCCGTTACTTCAACGCCATCTTCGTTTTGTTTAGTATCACCTTGTGCAAAGGCAATAGTAGGGCGGTAGTATTTTTCTTTTAAACGACCCGCAACAATTCCTATAACACCTTGATGCCAATCAGACTTATAGACACAAATTCCATTTGGCACATTGCCTTCAGAAAGAGTCAATTGAGCAACAGCACTTTCAGCTTCTAAACGCATGCCTTGTTCAATATCTTTGCGTTCATTGTTTAAGTCATTTAAGTCTTCAGCCATTTTTAAGGCTTGGCCATAATCTTCAGTTAACAAACACCGAATACCAAAAGACATATCGTCCAGACGACCTGCTGCATTTAATCGCGGGCCAATAACAAAACCAAAATCTGAAGATTTAACCTTAGACAAGTCTTTGTTGCTCATGGCCAACATTGCGCGAATACCAGGGCGACAAAGGCCTTGTTTTATACGTGCCAGACCTTGATGAACCAGAATACGATTATTGCTATCGAGTTTAACAACGTCTGCGACAGTACCAAGTGCAACTAAATCAATTAAAGCGGCTAAGTTTGGTGGTGAAACTTGTTGTTGCTCAAACCAATTTTGATCACGCAGATAAGCTCTTAAACCCAGTAATAAATAAAATGCGACACCAACACCTGCTAAGTTTTTGCTTTGAAACTCACAACCGGGTTGATTTGGATTAATAATCGCATCCGCATTAGGCAGTTCTCGACCCGCCAAATGGTGATCAGTAATAATTACTTTAACGCCCGCAGCTTTCGCAAGGGCAACACCTGCAAGACAGGAAATACCGTTATCAACTGTGATGATAAGGTCGGTACCGTTTTGTATGATCTCAGATGTTAGCTCAGGGCTTAAACCGTAACCATAGTCAAATCGATTCGGAACTTTGTACGTTACATTTTGAAAGCCTAATTTTCGAAGGCCTAACATCATCAATGCCGTACTTGTCGCCCCGTCAGCATCAAAGTCACCAACGATAGTTATCCGTAATTGGTTAATAAGCGCATCAAGCAAAATGGGGGCAGCGTCATCAATACCTTTTAAACTAGAAACCGGTAATAACTCTCCGGCTTTACGTTTAATCTGTTCAATGCTTTTTATACCTCGACCCGCATAAATTTTTTGTACAATAGGGTGAAGTTCAGGTGATAAAAAAGGCGTGTCTTGAATGGCACGCCTTTGAATATTAAGAGTCATAGTTATCTAGATAAATCTTGTAGTAATGCTTGTGGTGGTTTGTAACCCGGGATCATAGTGCCATTTTCAAATACGATGGCAGGAGTACCTGTTACACCAGCCGCTTGACCTAAATTATAGTGTGCTGCAATAGGTGCAGAACAGGTTGCTGGTTTAATCGCTTCGCCATTTTTTGCTGTTGTCATGGCATTTTGTTGATCAGCTGAACACCAAACCGACTGAATTTCATCCCAACCACGGCTATTCATACCTGAACGTGGAAACGCTAAATACTGAATGGTAATACCTAGTTTGTTGTACTCATCCATTTGCGAATGCATTTTTTTACAATACGCGCAGGTTGTATCGGTGAAGACCGTTACTCGATACTTTTCGTCTTTCGCTGGAAATACAATCATCGAGTCTTTAAATTCGTTA
The DNA here is from genome assembly GCA_963925625.1 of uncultured Psychrosphaera sp. Lineage (GTDB taxonomy): Bacteria > Pseudomonadota > Gammaproteobacteria > Enterobacterales > Alteromonadaceae > Psychrosphaera. The sequence continues at coordinate 10,789 of CAWUUQ010000182.1, read as the reverse complement.
AGACCACTAATACGAAGGTCAGCTAATGCTTCTTCCGTTAAATTCACCATGCCAGCGTCGATATCAAACAAGCGACCGGCAATGAAAAACTGACCGTCGGCAGACGTATAAAACACGCCGCGATTGGTTAGAATTTGTTTTAGACCTGGAATAGGTGCGTCTTCAATTTTGTTCGCTTGCAAACCAATCTTTAGCAGTTTGGCTTTAATGGCTGCATTTAAATCAGCTTCAGCTGCTTTAGTTTCAAATGAGCTTGTAAGTAATGATGCTGAAAACATGACGGTTAATGTTAAAGCAAAAAAAGCATTTGTTATTTTCATTTTTATTCCAATTATTTTACAACTGTTTACTACTCTAATAGACCGCATGGTAACAAAGAAAGTTTCCTACTACAGCCAAGAAAATTGTTGATTCATCGTTTTCTAAGGGCGTTTATTTATTCTAATTATCGCTAACCTCTAGGGTGATGCTCAGCATGTAACGACTTAAGTCGCTCTTTTGCTACATGAGTATATATTTGTGTGGTCGATAAATCACTATGTCCAAGCAACATTTGTACAACTCTTAAATCTGCTCCGTGATTTAACAAGTGTGTTGCAAAAGCATGTCTTAATGTATGCGGCGATAAATGCACAGTAATCCCACTTACAACAGCATAATATTTAATGCGATGCCAAAAAGTTTGGCGTGTCATTTCATTGCCACGTCGAGAAGGAAAAATAATGTCAGAATCGGCTTTTAATAGTTCAGGTCGGCCTAACTTTAGATATTGCAATAAATAATCAGCGGCAATTTCTCCCATTGGAATTAAACGTTCTTTTCCACCCTTGCCAACAACTCTAACTAAGTTTTGTTGCAGACTAATATTACTTAAACGCAAAGAGACTAATTCAGAAACTCGCAAGCCTGTTGCATACAATAGCTCTAGCATCACCTTGTCTCTAAACTCAATGGCATCCTCTAAATTTTGACAGTTTAATAAACGCTCGATGTCGTTCTCTGAAAGTACTTTGGGTAAGCCTGCAGTAATTTTAGGTGCCTGTGTTAAGGCGGTGGGATTATCTGTACGTTGTTTGTTCGCAATAAGGAATTTGAAAAAGCGTTTAATGGCACTTAAACATCTTGCGTTAGAGCGATGTTTATATCCACTGTCTACTCGTGCGGCCAAAAAGGCTTCAATATCCATTTCCGAACAAGAGAGCAGATCGGACTTTTGCTTAGATATAAAAATACTGAATTGCGTCAAGTCACTGCGATAAGCAGCAAGAGTGTTGTTGCTTAACCCTTTTTCTAACCACAAGTGATCTAAAAACCCGTTAATTAGTGATTCGTTTGAAGTTGCTGTCATCTATTCATCATTTTGTTAAACTTGCGGCCTCAATATCTTTGCATACTTTACCGAATAGGAGATTTAATGAAAATCGGTTTATTTTATGGTTCAACCACTTGTTATACAGAAATGGCAGCGGAAAAAATACAGGCTCAGTTAAATGAACTGTTTGATGCGCCACTGGTTGAGTTATTTAATATCAAAGATACGCCATTAGGTGAGACTCGTCATTTTGATTGGTTGATATTTGGCATCTCTACATGGGACTTTGGTGAGTTACAAGAAGATTGGGAAGGCCATTGGGAGGATCTTGAAGCACTAGACTTATCGGGTAAAACGGTCAGTATTTTTGGTTTAGGTGATCAACTTGGATACGCAGAGTGGTTTCAAGATGCAGTAGGTATGTTACATGATGTCGCAGTAAGTTGTGGCGCTACGCCAATTGGCTATTGGCCCAATAGTGATGATTATGAGTTTATTGGTTCTAAAGCTTTAACAGCAGACAAAAGTCATTTTGTTGGATTGGCCCTTGATGACGAAGGGCAATATGAGTTATCGGAGCGACGAATAAAAGATTGGTGTGAACAATTATTAACTGAAATTGATTAGTGTTAAGTAACACTTCCTCGCAGGCTTTTAATAAGTGCCCGACAACTCGGCTTTAACTTTAGCAAGGTTAGTTGGGCGAATATCTCTTTTATTAATGTCAATCATATGTAGTTGTTTGTCCTGAATAGCAACGAGCCGACTGTTGTTTATCCATTCCAAATTGTTTATTGGGTTATCAACATTTAACAGATGAGTTTGAGTTTGCTCTTGTAAATTAAACATATAAACACCGGTTCTATTCTCACCCTCGTCTCTTAAAAAGGCGACCTGTTCAGTGTCTATGTTAAGGGCAAATGAATAGTCTCCATGCTCACTATTTAATGGCTTTACTAATGGTATGAGCGAATTATCAATTTTATTGTAAATAACAATTTGGCTGTGCGGCTTAGAATTTTTCTGTTTTAAAAACAGTATATTGTTATCGTCAATGTAACTTAGTTTAGGTGTACCGTGATAGAGACCACAGTTGATTAAAAGCCTATGTGATTCTGGAACCATCATGCCATCATCATTCAACTGAATTTCATTCACAAAACATTTATTATCAATTGAAGTAATAAATGCGAGGAAATGGCCGCTTTTAGAAAAGGCTGGTGTCGAAATGCTGGCGTTTTTGTCTTCAAATACAAGTTCAAAATTATTCGAATACGAATCTTTAATAATCAGTTGATTCATATCTTCTTTTTTAACGGTCATTGCCAAATGTAAACCATCTTCAGACAAGGTTATATGATTGTCATCCCCTCGTTCTTGGTGAATAAGCTTCCAGGTAATACTTTTTATTGCTGGCAGAGGAGGGTGTTCAATGTCATCCATTGTAAACAATGCAAAGCTTGTAAAAACAAAAATAACTAAAAACGTAGCAAAGCTAATTACAGATAACAATTTGTTATGTTGAGCCGTCCAACTCTCATTAAGTGGTGATTTTCCCGTTATGGAGTTTGTGTTAAATGTGGGCGTCTCTATATTGGACGATACTTTGGCTTGAGGAACCGCAAGAGACTTGTCTGCAGGCAGAACGGAAAATGAACCTACAAATTGATAACCCACTTTGGGGATAGTGCGAATATATTTATTTTTAGCACCGTATTCGATTTCTAAAAGTTTTCTCAGTTTAGAAACATAGGCCGTTATTGTACCATCTGCTCGTGCGTTCTCGATGCCATATAACTCAGCGTAGATGTCTTCACGTGATGCGACTGATGCACTGTTTTCAATTAGAAAATTAAGCAGTCGACTCGATTTAGGATCAAGTGTTTCCACTATTCCTGAACGAACGTACTTCAACGTTAATGTTGATGGATTAAATATCCAATCTTCAGTGACGTAGGTTTTGCTCAAGTTAATTCCTTCTTAAAAACGATGTCGAGGGTTTGAGGTACTCTCATAAAACACTCTAAAAAACCAAATGCTTAATAATTAGACTACAAATAAAAAATAGACTGATTTATGACAAAATCAAATCATAGATTTCAAATTAAAAACATTTAGTGGTCAGTCAAAATGACCGATATTGGGTAATCTTGCCTAATTTATTTGTGAATGTCATGCATCAATTTTAGTATTTTTTTAACAACTCATTTATTCTATGACAAAATTTTCACTTTCGGAGAACATGATCATGTCAAAAAAGCGTGCATCGGCTTATCACATATTGGTTAAAACTGAAAAAGAAGCCTTGAATTTAAAAGAAAAATTAAAAAAAGGCGCAAACTTTCAACAGGTCGCTAAACAAAATTCTACCTGCCCAAGCCGCAAAAAAGGTGGAGACCTAGGCGAGTTTTTTCAAGGAGATATGGTGAAGCCCTTTGACGACGTCGTGTTTAAAAAAGAGCTTCTTGTTGTTCATGGACCGGTGAAAACTAAGTTTGGTTATCATTTGATTAAAACCGTGTATAGAAGTTAATCCAAAAATATAACGGTCTTTTAAAGTCAATGATGCGCAGAGAAAGAGTACCTAAATTTGGAGCTAACAAAAAAAAGCTTCCGTTTAGGTTACATTAGCTTCGCACGTACCGTATGGCTATAAATACACTATTTGCGATTTTAGCGGTGCCAATTTCTGTAAAATTTGATTTTCTTGCTGTGCAGTCAAACCAACATCCCTCATGGCACCTTGAACGTATTCCACAAGAATAAAAAACTCTTTGTCGGTAATTGCATGCTCAGCATGAGATTCAGGCATTGACTTGCCTGTGTACTTACAAGGTCCATCAATTAATTCACAAACTTGTTCCGTTAAATGTTTGCGCAGATGAGCTTTTGGAACATTTTTAAAGTAGTGGCCAATAATAGGGTCGTTGTAGATGCGGTTTATAGCCAAACCAAATACTTTTGATAACGTTTCTTTTCCACCAATTTCAGTATAGAGGTCAGTTGATTTTGACGCACAAGCGCTTAACGAAAGGAGTATAAATAGAAGAAAAGTTTGTTTCATAATTGTTCGCCGTAATAATTAATAGTGTATTAAAGGTTTGCCGTTACAGATAAATAAAAGCCTGTCGATTTGCTTTGAAACGGTAAATTGCCCAAATCAACAATAGCGGCTGTAATTGACCATTCTTTTGAAGGTAAATAGGTGACAAAAAAATCCGTTGCCGTTTCGGCTTTTGCAAGTCCACCAAGTCGGTCGGTTTGTTGGCGAAATTCGGTACCAATTATTGTATTAGTACCTGTGAACATGGCTAAACTTGCTGCCCACTCTAGTTCGTAGTCATCGTCGCCTTCTTTCCCAAACCCAAGTAAACCAAAGGTGTTTGCTTTGGTATAACGAGCCGTAGCATTTAATAAAATGGAATTGCCGTTAGCAAATCCAAGCCATACTTTTGTGGCAGACAAATAAAAATCAGTACCACTATTGTCTTTTGCCCCTAATAACATAGGCACTCCAGTATTAGGAACAGGCACGGCGCCATTATATATACTGAGTGAGTTGTCAAAACTATTGTTCTTTTTGTATTGAACGCCAATGGAAATTTGTGGCATTGCCGTTATTTCAGAAAAAACAGCATCGCCAAATAATTTATATTTTGCACCAATGATAGTCTGTTCAATTTGAGTTCCAGGCGCAATAATTGCCGGTGTCGGGCCGCCAGTCACTGCATTAAAAACATTGGTAACAATACCTGAGGAAACATCGAGGTGTTGTTTTTGAAGGCTAACTTCAAAGCGGTCATATGCACCAAGCGCCACACCATAAGTATTTAATTTATACTCGCCAGCAGATAGGGTCTGTAAATTGGCCGTCGCGTTTATTTCTTCTTGGCTTGCATAACCGGCTATTAAAGCCCAAGGCGTTAATCCACCGCCAGCCGAGCCCTCAAAACTTGTTACACCACCAGTGGCTAATAATTTACTGCCCGTATCGGCAAATGCCGAGTTCGTAAAGAGTACAAGCGAAGCCAAGATAAAAGGAAGTGATTTGCGCAATGTCGATATCATATTTAAATTCTCTAGCTTTCTAACAAAAAATAATTGAATTTATTTAAGTACTTATAACGGTGTAACTACATTCTACGGTAATTCTTTTTAATTGGATTTAAAAGTAATAAAAAACCCGTTGCGATTAACAACGGGCTTTATAAGGTTAGTCTTTATTATCGAATAATAAAGTATCGATTAACCTAAAAGTTTTGGCTAGAGTTTAATGAACCTTTGCTTGCTAGACTTGGAGAAGACCAAGTAAAGTCGCTCGATTCAGAGCCCGTGCCTTTTAATTGTAACGAGTTGCTTTTATTGCTACCTGATGATTCTGAAACACCAATGTCAGTTGAAGTCATGCCAGCAGCAGCACCGTTTGAAGCTGAAATAACACCTTCATAACTAATGAACTGAACCACTTCACCAAGGTCATTGATCAGTACTAAACCATCTGGGCCATTTTGAAGACCTGTAGACGTGAAGCCTAACGCGCCATAACCATTTTGTTCATTATCAATCGTGCCAGATAGGTTAATAGTCATGTATACCTGACCATTACCACCATTTACTGCCTCAATTTTCCAACCAGACAAACTCGTACCTGACGTACCAGCAACTTCAACAAATTCATTTTGATCAGTACCTTTATTGTCATAATGGATTTCATTAATCCAAGGTGTGACAGCTGGCTTAACAACACTTACTTGTTTGCTAGTAACTGTTGACGCACCATCGTTATCAGTAATCGTTAATGTAATTGTATAAGTACCGCCGTTTGCATAGTTATGTGACGCAGAAACCCCTGAAGCCGTTGCACTGTCGCCAAAGTTCCAAGCATACGATGAAATTGAACCATCAACGTCTGAACTAGAAGAGGCATTTACCGAACATGCTAAATCAGTACAATTAGCCGTAAAGCTTGCTAATGGCGACTCGTTCGCTGGTGCTGCGCCACCAAAACTTTGATTGTTGTTTGCATATCCTGGCGTGTCGTTAGCCGCTGATGCCCAAGTAAATTGGTTGTAATCAGTTCCAGTACCCGTTAACTGTAAAGAGTAGCCAACTGGTGTAGAAGTTGTTTCGCTTACGCCAACACTTGTTGAAGTCATACCAACAGCAGGACCGTCAGTAGCAGAAAACGTACCTTCATAACTTAGAAATTGAACAACAGAACCGGTAGCGTCGATTAACGCGATGCCATCTGGGCCACCATTTTGTAGGCCAGACATTGCGAAGTCTATAAAACCAAAACCATTGCTTTCGTTAGTCAAAACACCAGAAAGGTTAACTGTTTTATAAGATGCACCGTTACTTCCGTTATATGCAATTAACTGCCAACCGCTTAGGTCAGTTCCCGCAGAACCCGCAACTTCAACAAATTCATTCACGTCTGTGCTGTCATTGTCGTAGTGGAATTCGTTAATCCAAGCTGAACCGCCACCCGTTGGAGGAGTACCGTCAGTGGTCGCTGATACTGAGCTAGATTGAACCGACTCGTTTGAACTTGTATCAACGGCTGTTACTTTGTAGAAGTAAGTAGAGCTTGCACTTACTGCTGTGTCGTTATAGGCACTCGTATTTACCAAAGCTGAATTAACTTTGATGTAAGTGCCGCCAGACGTATCGCTTCGATATACATTGTAACCCGCTAGATCGCTTTCTGAATTACCAGACCACGCTAGGCTTACTGAACCGCTACCGCCATTGGCTGTTAAACCATTTGGCGTTGCAGGAGGCGTTGTATCGCCGCCACCAGTACCAGAACAAATGTCTTCAAATACACACTCTACAAATTCAGGGTGATCGATGAATGGGTTACGATTGCCTTGGTGACTATAAACAACATCATTATGGCGTTGTTCAAACGCGTCAACAGGATCGTCTTTGTGCCATTGTAATAACACAGACTTAAGACCCATATATGCAACACTTAGGTTTGAACCTGCGTTTGAAGAGCCGATTAAGTTGCGATCATCCGTTAAGATAAGATCAGGTTCGCTAACCCCTGTTACACCATGAGTGCCACCTTCATATCGAACAGCCATATACATAAGTGCACGAGCAACGTCACCTTTACGGCCACTCCAAGTTTGCCATGAACCTGTATTGCCTGAACCAGCCGTCCAGTTTGATTCAGCAGAAGAGCCACCACGGCCGTTGTTATTTAAAGTTGTTTTTTCTGAACACGCTACGTCACAATCAGCATATGGTTTATTGCTGCGGCTTGAGTTATAGCTGCTGTTAGCAATAAATAAGTGGTGAGTATCTGTGTAGGCGTAGTTTGTGCTTCCGTCTGAAGGGAAACCATAAGATTTAGGCCAGCTATGTTCACGATTGTAATTAGTATTACCACCGCCAACTTTTGCATAACTAGCATTTAAATAGATATCGATAACGTTGTTGGCGTTATCTGGATCTTGGTCAGCGGCTTCCAGTATATCCCATGTGTCAGTTGCTGATGAGGTATATGGAAAACGTTGGTGGTCATCAATGATTTCGTGAAGAGATGACTTTAATGCCTGTGCATTAGTCAAATCAACCGTATCGTAATAACCAGCGGGAACATCTGCAAACGCAGAGCTTGAGACCACTAAAGAAACTGCTAATAAAGTCAGCTTATTATTCATTTTTTTAAAAAACATAGTTTTATTCTTTTCTTATTTTTAAGCAAAAAAAAGAGCTAAATTGTTTAACAATTTAGCTCTGTGCGTAATCCACCAATTTGACCTTCTACCGAGGACTCTTTATAGCCAGGGAGAGAAGGGAAGAAATTGAGACCAGTACGTTGCTCAACTTCATTAACCGTAACCTCAGTACTGCAGAAGTTTAAACTTCTCGAACTGGATTGGGACATAATGAATGCTGACGTCTCTATCCAACCAGAACTGCTTATCGTGGCGACAATTTTGAAATACCCGGACGGAACCGTGTGCATCTCATTCGCTTTTGGCAGTGTGGCGTAATAGTACTCATATAAAGGACCGGTAATAACGTAAACCGATTGACCAGTACGAACAAAGTTACGTACATTCGATTCAAGTCGTACCCAAGGGCCTTGATTTAAGTCTGAGTCTTGTGGAGTGATGTTTGATAAATAATTAGTGTCGCGCCAATAACTGGTGTTACTGAAGCTAGCTAAGGGAACTTGGTGACCGCGATCGGTACCAATTACCGCATGAGCATCCGTGTAGTCATCTGGTTCAAGCGTGTAACGGCTTGAAATGTTCGGGTCCGCTTTCCATGTGCGAGTGCGACTTGGACCGTCTATCGTGCTTGTTGTTACCTTGTATGCCGCCCAATCTGCAAGTTTAGTAGTTCGATTACTGCTAAGCTTATAAATAGGACGCTCAATAACATCATTATTCGACGGCGCACCAGTCGGACAACCATACTGTCCGCAATGCGTTGACGCAAATGTTATAGAGGTAAATGTTAGTATGAAAAAAACGGTGATTAATTTCATTACTGCTCGCCTTTATTTTCTTATGGATAAAAGTCGAGCTACATTCTGAACGATTTTTATGACAAAACAATTACCTAAAATAATAAATATGATGAAAGTTTTTTCTAATAGTGTGCACATTTTAGTACAGGTTGTAGACGAATTTACTTTTATGGGTACGGTTTTAAGACTAAGGCTCAAAAGTTGTAGAAAATATTACTAGTAAAGTATCTAGTTTAAAATGATGGTTATTTATCTGATATATAAATGGTTTTTGACCTGTTGTGTCGGTTTTTTACGTATAATCTGGGGAGATTTCCGTGCAAGTACACCAGACTAAAAGTAACGGAAATTATTTTTTATTTTTTTGAGATTTTGATAAGGCTAAATATGAAAAACGATATCGATCTGCATATGTTACTTCGCGTGTTTGACAAAATTCGCTCAAAAGGTGAAGCAATTGAACAAGGCCATGAATTAGAGGGAATAAAAGCGGTTTCTGATTTTGATGGTTACACCGTGGTTTTATCCGATGTTCAATGCAACTTAACGCTATTCTTTCATAACAAATATGAATTTGATTACCCGAGTGCAACCGCTCGAGAGCAATTTGAAAAGCGTATTCATTATATAGATAAAAATTTTTAGTCTTAGTTGCTCATTTTTTCGTATACCTTTTACCTTAAAAATCAGCTTGCTCAATAAAACCGATTGAAAATGAGAACTGACTGGAAATTAAGAGGTACGCAAGATGACTCAAATATTGACCATATTTTATGACGGGCAGTGCCCGTTATGCAGTTTAGAAATGAGCAAATTAATAAAAAATGACAAAAACAATGTTATTCGTTTAGTTGATTTACACTCACCCTCATTTCCTAAGCACTATCCTAATATTAACTTCGACAAAGCCATGAAGATATTACATGGAGAGTTTAATGGAAAAATTCTTTTAGGATTAGACGTAACACATCGTGCTTGGACTTTAGTAGGTAAAGGCTGGTGGGTTGCACCTTTGCAATTTCCACTATTAAAACAATTTTCCCATATGTGTTATCGGATAGTTGCTAAATATCGTCAACCGCTTTCTCATTTTTTATATAACACACTAGGTGTTGGTGTAAAAACACCCTCTACTATGACGTGTAGTTATGACTCAGAAACACGGCAGTACAAAGACGAGGCTTGTCGTAACGAAAAGTCTAAAAGTATAAACAATGATAAGCACTAACGTCGGTCCTAAAACGGCTACGCTTATTGTTGGGGCTAGCAGCGGCATCGCTAAAGCTTTAGCGAAAGAGTGTTCGGGTCATTTAATTTTGGTTAGTCGAGATCTCGACTTTTACACTCAGAGCTATGCTACTGGCTATAAGGGCAGTAACACAAGCAGTCACTTAGACCGAAAACATTCAGATAAGCCTGCGAGGCATATTAAGCTGATTGAAGTTGATGATTACGAGGAAAAAAGTATTGTTGATGCAGTTAAACGAATATCGGCATTTTGTTTAGAAATGGGTGCGGCAAGCTGTTCGGAAATCGACGAGGAAAAAAGAGCAGATTCTGGTATAGAAAGTTATGCAGATAACAAGTTAATCATAAACCAAGTTTTCATGTGCCATGGTTTATTGCACAACAGCGAAGTTCAACCGGAGAAAAAATTAGAAGACTTTTCAGCTGAAGCTTTTAGCGAGATACTGCAGGCAAACGCTGTCACGCCAATGTTATGGCTAAAACATTTAACGCCCATCTTAAACAATGCAAACACAAGGCAAGACTGTAGAACAGAATACTGCAAAGTAGTGGTGTTTTCTGCAAGAGTTGGCAGTATAACCGACAACAAGTTGGATGGTTGGTACAGCTATCGCGCCTCAAAGGCCGCATTAAATATGTTACTTAAAACGGCTGCAATTGAGTGTCGTCGCCGCGCAAAACACATTAAATTGATCTCGTTTCATCCGGGAACAACTGATACCGAGTTGTCTCTGCCA
>CAWUUQ010000181.1:0-4840 GCA_963925625.1 uncultured Psychrosphaera sp. | reverse complement strand
TTTTTAATTATTTGGTAAACAGATCCAGATTAATGCATGCCAAGGTAAAGTCAACGGATGTAATGAAAGCTTACATAATTCTTTATTAAACGGTCTTTAAACATTATTTAAACAGTTACTTATGACCAATTACGTTGTACCCAAACCAGTCTGGAACTAACTTTTGTCCCCCTGGTAACTCGGTTAAATGAATTGAGTATCTATCGTCAAATAGGTTGATAGGAAAACACTCATCAACGTCTACCAAATTGTCTTTATGCGGGGTAATGGCTTTTTGCATTAGTTTAGACTTAGCCTGCTGTTTTGCATCTTCTTTTGAGCAAGCGACAAACAATCCAAATTCATGCAATTCTGTAAATTTGTCAGCTTGATAACCACCGAGGTTCACAAAGTATAATTTCAAGTTCGAATCTTGAATTTGTTTTTTTCCGGACGAAATAGTGGCCAGTCCATTAGAAGGCAAAGTCTGTACTTCCACTTTATAACCATCGATGTGATTTACTTCCATATAACAATCAATATGTAGATTCTTTTGATTGCCAAACCATTCGGCCCGCAGTTGAGGAATAGTATCTTCAATGCAGTCACCAACGACAAAGCGTATATCGTGCAATTCAATGTTGGATTGCCCTGCTGAACCGCCTAAATAAACCATAAATAGTTTCATGTATTCTGTCCGTTAACGCTTATGTACTTGATACGCCGTTCTGAAGTTTCCAAAAAGCTGTTCAAGGCTATCGCCTAATTCAAACTCTCCGTTTTGTTTGAATAATTCAAAGGCAACTTCAACGGTACTTAAATGGTGATCATGATACGATTCACGTAGCTGATATGCGCCTTTGTTAAACCCACTTAATTGTAAAACTGGAAAGCTATCTAAATAAGGGGATTTAATAAACATTTTTTTAGCTTGTCGCCAGGTACCATCTAAAAATATCAACAGCGGACGTTTGCCATTTAGCTCAATACTAGTTGGTATCGTATGAATTTGTCGTTCAGGCTCTGTAGCATCGTGTACAAAAACAATAATTGGATACCAAGCATCTGATTCTAATAACATTAAAAGCTCTGCTTGGAGCTCTGTACGTTGCCATCTGAAAGCAAAGTTATCCGGTACAACTTCACAAATTAACTGCCCAGTATTTGACGGCTTATAATATTCAGCATGATACATCAGCATACATACGCCTAACTCTGTTTCCACAGGTTTGACGGTATCACATATACAAACTTCTTGAGATAACATGCATTCAGGGCAACGGACTAAAGCTGCGCCTCTCGCTTTAAACTCTTTTTTTGAGAACTGTAATTCGTGTTCGCGTAAACGTCGAACTGAATTTATATGTGACATGATTTTACTGCTTTTGAGTTGATGTTTTTGTATTAATGGTGGACATATTATACATGGACCAAATAGCAAAAAGAGCGACTCATGGCCGCTCTTTCTAAACTATTCTAATAAGTTATTGAATTAACTTATTTCTTTTTAGCTTTTGGATTTGGAAGGTCTGTAATTGAACCTTCGTACATCTCAGCCGCTAGGCCAATTGATTCATTTAGCGTTGGGTGAGCATGAACAGTTAACGCGATATCTTCTGCGTCTGCGCCCATCTCAATGGCTAAACCAATTTCACCAAGCATTTCACCGGCATTAATACCAACAATTGCGCCACCTAAAATACGGTGTGTGTCTTTATCAAATATTAATTTAGTGAAACCTTCAGTACGAGCTGATGCAATCGCACGACCAGACGCCGCCCACGGGAACTTCGCCGCTTCAACATTAAGGCCTTGTTCTTTTGCTTCTCTTTCTGTAACACCAACCCAAGCCATTTCTGGATCAGTATACGCTACTGAAGGAATACCTTGAGGTTCAAAGAAGTGTTTCATACCAGAGATAACTTCAGCTGCAACATGACCTTCATGAACCGCCTTGTGCGCTAACATTGGTTGACCAACAACGTCACCAATTGCAAAAATGTTATTTACGTTAGTGCGTAACTGCTTGTCTACATTAATGAAACCGCGCTCATCAACGTTAACACCCGCTTTTTCTGCGTCACATAAATTACCGTTTGGCTTACGACCAACCGCTACTAAAATTTTGTCATAACGAACAGGCTCAGCTGGTGCTTTTTTGCCTTCAAACGTTACATATAGACCGTCATCTTTTGCTTCAACTGCAACAACTTTAGTTGATAACATAATGTTAAAACGGTTCTTATTATATTTTGTATAAGCTTGAACAATGTCTTTGTCCGCAGCAGGCACTAGTTGGTCTAAGAATTCAACCACAGATACGTTAGTACCAAGTGAATTGTATACAGTACCCGTTTCTAAACCGATGATACCACCGCCAAGAACTAACATTTCACCAGGAATGTCTTTCATTTCTAGTGCGCCCGTTGAGTCAATTACACGGTCATCCTTTGGAATGAACGGCAAGTTAACTGGCTCTGAGCCTGCAGCAATGATTGCGTTGTCAAAGCTGATGTTAGTCACGCCATCTTTTCCTTCAACAGCAATAGTATTGCTACCTGTGAATTTTCCGTAACCGTTTACAACTTTAACTTTACGCATTTTAGACATGCCGTCTAAGCCTTTAGTTAGTTGTGAAACAACGCTGTCTTTCCAACCACGGATTTTGTCTAAATCAATTTCAGGTGCGCCAAATGTCACACCGTGTGATGCCATATCTTTTGCATCATCAATTACTTTTGCAACATGTAATAGTGCTTTAGACGGGATACAACCAACATTCAAACACACACCACCTAACGTTTCGCGTGCTTCTACTAAAGTTACGTCTAAACCTAAATCAGCTGCGCGGAATGCAGCAGAATAGCCACCAGGGCCGGCACCAAGAACCACTACCTGGGTTTTGATATCGTTGCTCATTACTAACCTCTATCTATTCAAGAGTAAAAGACAAACCAAATTCATCTTTAGGGATTAAAACTGATAACGTGAAATCACACTATCAAAAAATTGTTGCTAAAGTTTATCACTGCAAAAATAGAAAGTCCTGTTACTACAGGACTTTCTTGCAGATTATAGTACTAATTTTCGTATATCAGATAAGACACTTGCGATATGCACACCAAAACGTGCTGCTAACGCGCCATCGATTACTCGATGATCATAAGATAACGACAATGGAAGCATTAGTTTAGGCTCAAATTCAGAACCATTCCATTTTGGTTTCATCTCTGATTTAGAAACACCCAAAATACCAACCTCTGGTGCATTAACGATTGGTGTAAACGCAGTACCGCCAATACCACCAAGGCTTGAAATAGTGAAACATCCACCTTGCATGTCTTTTGCAGTTAGTTTTCCGGCGCGTGCTTTACCTGAAATCTCCATTAATTCACGAGATATCTCATTAACACCTTTTTTATCAACATCTTTAACAACTGGAACAACTAACCCATTTGGTGTATCTACCGCAACACCAATATGAACAGACTTCTTAAGAACAATGCTTTCGCCATCTGGACTTAACGAAGAGTTAAATTGTGGATAGACTAACAATGCCGAAGCAACCGCTTTCATTATGAAAACCAGAGGCGTGATCTTAAGATCAGACTTTTGTTTTGCCAACATCGCATTCTGTTCCTTACGGAACGCTTCTAGCGATGTTATATCTGCTTCATCAAACTGTGTAACATGTGGAATCGTCACCCAATTTCTATGTAGGTTAGGACCCGATATTTTTTGAATTCGAGTTAACGCTTTTGTTTCAATTTCACCGAATTTAGAAAAATCTACTTTAGGTGCCGCTAATACTTGAAGACCACCTTCACCAGATGCAACGCTTGATGCTGCGGTTGCTTTAGGGCGAGATAATTCATATTTAACAAACGACTTAATGTCTTCTGCAAGAATACGATTTTTACGTCCTGTGCCTGATACCTTTGACAAGTCAACACCAAATTCACTCGCCAAGCGACGAACTGAAGGCGTTGCATGTAGATTCCCACCTTTTTTGCCACCTGACAAAGAAGGATGGTCTTGAGCCACAGGTGGTGCTTTTCGTGCTGGAGCTGCGTTCTCTGATGGTGTTGGTGAGCTAACTGGCGCTGGCGCGCTTGCTTCTGCTTTAGGCTCTGTATTTACAACTTCAATTGTTGCGATTAAGGTGCCCATTGCCACTTTGCCACCGTTAGATATTTCTAACGATTTAACAACTCCTGCAAATGGTGCTGGCACATCCATAGTCGCTTTATCTGTTTCTAAAGTAATAAGACCTTGCTCTAGCTCAACAGTGTCGCCTACCGCTACAAGTACATCAATTACATCAACTTCGCCATCGGTGCCGATATCCGGAACTTCAACATTTTTAACTTCTGTTGAAGATGCAGACCCCTTTGCAGCAGTTTCTTTTGGAGAAGAGTCTGTTTGTGTTGCAGCAGGCGTTGATTCAGACACTGGAGCCGAATTACTCTCTTGGTCTTCACCAGCAACTTCCAATGTCATAATCACTTTGCCTTGACCAACTTTGTCACCAATTGCAACTTGCATAGCAACAACTTTACCAGACTCAGGTGATGGTACATCCATTGTTGCTTTATCTGTTTCTAATGTTATTAAACCATCTTCTTTTGAAACAACATCGCCTACCGCTACCAAAACATCAATAACATCGACTTCGTCATCGGTACCAATATCTGGCACGTCAACCTCAATGGTAGAGGTTTTTGAAGCAGATGACTGTGTTTCCGAAACTGGAGTTGATTCTGCAGCAGGTGTTGATTCAACGGGCGCTTCTGGTTTTGCGTTTTCTGAAGCGCCGTTCTCTGCAATTTCAACAATTACTAATAAAGTCCCTTCGGCAACT
>CAWUUQ010000180.1:0-3594 GCA_963925625.1 uncultured Psychrosphaera sp. | reverse complement strand
AATTTTAGATTATCGCTTTAGTAAAGACGCCATTTTAGAAGCCTATTTTAATGAGATATATTTAGGTCAGATCGGCAGTCGAGGTGTAGATGGTTTTTCATTAGCTAGTAAGTTTTACTTTAATCAACGGTTAGCCGACCTTGCGCCTCATGAGTTTGCAATGCTGGTGGCTATTGTAAAAGGGCCATCCTATTACAATCCGCTGCGCCACCCTGAACGTGCACAGAATCGCCGTGATCTTGTTCTTCAGTTGATGGTGTCTGAAAATGTGATAGATAGAGAACAATACCAACGATATGTTAAAAAGCCGTTGTCTTTAGCGGTGAATAAGTCTAAACATCGCTCAAAGTTTCCAAGTTATTTACAGCAAGTTGAACGTGAACTTAAATCGCTTGAAGTAACGGCACCTGTTAATAGTGGATTGATGGTTTTTACTGGTTTAGACCCATTGTTGCAAATGAGATATGAATCGCTGTTTGTAAAGAGCATAAAATCCTTAGAAAAAAGCTATAAACAAAAAGACTTAAATGGCGCAATTGTCTCACTTAATCTAGAAGACGGGACGATTAGTGCCATGATTGGTGACAAAAATAGTAATTCTGGTGGGTTTAACCGAGCACTAGATACGCAGCGTAATATAGGTTCTTTAGTTAAGCCCGCAGTGTATTTAACGGCATTAAATCAGCCTGATTATCATTTGGGGACACCATTACCAGACCAAGAAATAAAGATGGAAAGTAGTAATGGCAAACGATGGGAGCCAACTAACTACGATAAAAAGATGCGTGGCCAAGTTTTATTGTTTGAGGCGCTCAGTCAGTCATTAAATCTACCTACAGTGCACTTAGGAATGGATGTAGGGTTAAATGCTGTTATTAGTACATTGCGTAAGTTAGGTGTTGATCAGCAATTAAATAAATATCCGTCCTTGTTATTAGGTGCAGTGCCCATGTCACCACTAAAAGTGGCTGAAGTTTTCCAACCCATCGCTAATTACGGTCAAAAGCTTCAAACTCGCGCAATTACACATGTTACGGATAACAACGGTATAAAACTGCTAAATAATAAAGCGGCGGGGAAAATTGTTTATGACTACGAAACAGGTTATGAGCTTGCTTACGCATTAACACAGGTTACAAAAATTGGTACGGCAAGACGGTTAGCTTCTGAACATAAAGATATTCAGTTTGGTGGTAAAACAGGCACAACGGACGATTTAAGAGACAGTTGGTTCGTAGGCTTCGATCAAAATAAAGTGACCAGTGTTTGGATAGGCAAAGATGATAATTCACCCATAAGCCTGACCGGCAGTCAGGGCGCACTATACGTATTTAGTCAATTGCAGCAGGCTAGAAAAGCGGAATCGGTAAATAAACCAAAGCCAAATAATGTCGACATGCGTTATGTTGAAAAGGGCACTGGCGCCATTTTATCGGGAGACTGTGGTGACAATATTCTGTTGCCTGTGAGACACGACAAGATAACTAAAATTAAGGATTGCCCGTCGTTGTTTGATTGGTTGTAAAAAAAGCCACTAAATGTGGCTTTTTTATATTAGAAGCTGCGTTTAGATTTAACGGATAAGCGCGGAAACTATCTTTTAAGCTTCGGCTTCTTTTTTGGTTCAGTCTTTTGCTAGTTCCGCAAAGGCTTCACCAATCACTTCAATCGTTTTATCAAGCATTGCGCGATCATGTTTAATTGAAACAAATCCAGCTTCAAAGGCCGATGGCGCTAAATAAACACCTCGTTCTAAACACAGGTGGAAGAAGGCTTTAAAACGTTCGCCATCACATTCACAAACTTGCGCAAAAGAAGTAACTTGTTTGGCTTCCGTAAAGAAAATACCGAACATGCCGCCAGCTTGTGCCGTTGCCACTGGAATTCCATGCTTTTCGGCTTGAGCATTTACGCCTTCTAATAAATAAGCCGTTTGTGCTGTAAGTTGCTCATAAAAACCATCTTTACTGAGCTCATCAAGAGCAGCAAGGCCTGCAGCCATAGCAACAGGGTTACCAGATAAGGTACCTGCCTGATAAACAGGACCGTCAGGCGCTAAATGGCCCATTATTTCTTTTTTACCACCAAATGCGCCTACTGGCATACCGCCGCCAATAACTTTGCCTAATGTAGTAAGGTCTGGAACAACATTGTACAAGCCTTGTGCGCTATTTTTATGCACACGGAAGCCAGTCATCACTTCATCAAAAATTAATACTGCATTGTATTCATCACAAATCTGACGAAGGCCTTCTAAAAAGCCTGGAACCGGTGGAATACAGTTCATATTTCCAGCAACTGGTTCAACAATAATACATGCGATATGATCACTATACTGCTGACAAAGTTCTCGAACTGACTCTAAGTTGTTAAACTCTGCTGTGATCGTGTGCGCAGCAACATCGGCAGGAATACCCGGTGAACTTGGTACACCCATCGTTAACAGTCCAGAGCCCGCTTTAACTAACAGAGAGTCGGCATGGCCGTGATAACAACCTTCAAATTTTAGAAGTTTGTTTTTACCTGTGTAACCACGCGCTAAACGAATTGCACTCATGGTGGCTTCTGTACCAGAATTCACCATTCTTACTTTCTCAACCGACGGTAAAAACTCTGTTATTCGCTGTGCCATTGTAACTTCGATTTCAGTTGGCGCGCCAAAACTTAAACCATTCTCTACCGCTGCAATTACTGCATTTTTAATAGAAGGATGATTATGTCCCAATATCATTGGACCCCAAGAACCTACATAATCAATATAGGCTTTACCATCTACGTCATAAGCAATAGCACCGTCGGCTTTTTCGAAAAAGATTGGGGTACCACCTACGCCATTAAATGCGCGGACTGGTGAATTTACGCCGCCAGGAATATGTTGTTTAGCTTGTGCAAAAAGATCTGCTGATTTAGTCATAAAACGATTTTTACCTATTTATAAATTATTTAGAGCTAACCCAAGGGACATCGCATTGATATTGGTCAACTTTATCGGCAACGCCAAGTGTTAACGCAAATAGTGCCATGCGAATTAAAACGCCATTATCCGCTTGGCGGAAGATAGCTAAGTTCGGGTTTTGGTTTAAGTCATTATCAAGTTCATTTGCGTCTGAACGTGAGTCACGTGGCAAAGGATGCATAATGACAGTATTGGATTTACAGTATTTTGTATAAATTTCATTGTTTAATCGGAATTGGCCACGATATTTGTTGGCTTCTTCTTGGCTATCAAAACGTTCTTCTTGAATTCGAGTTTGATAAACGATGTCTGCATCAATGTGATGTTCCATTGTATCGCTTATGCTGACTGTATGACCTGCATTTTCCAGCGTATCAATAACATAGGATGGCATCGATAAAGCATCAGGCGAAACAAGGCTAATACGCATGTTTTTATATAAAGCTAAAAGTTTTGATAACGAGTGTACGGTACGGCCATTTTTCAGATCACCCACCATTGCGATATGCATGCCATCGACAGTTTGTCCAAAGGCAGCCAATTCTTTTTGAATGGTAAATAAATCGAGCAACGCTTGTGTAGGATGTTCATTCGCACCATCGCCACCATTGATAACAGGAACTCGACTTCCTTCGGCA
>CAWUUQ010000179.1:0-20481 GCA_963925625.1 uncultured Psychrosphaera sp. | reverse complement strand
CTATTAATCCTTTATTAGGTGCAGCAGGAGTTTCCGCGGTACCAATGGCAGCTCGGGTGGTAAACAAAGTAGGCTTAGAAGCCAACCCACATAACTTCTTGTTAATGCATGCAATGGGACCAAATGTAGCGGGGGTTCTCGGTTCTGCAGTAGCTGCTGGTATCTTGTTGGCACTGGTAGGCTAAAGAAGGCTATTTCTCAGTCACACGCGTTAGATAAACTGGTTAATTCTGTTGGCCAGTTTTTCATTTAGTTTTGCGAAAAGTTCGCTACCAAGGTTTAACCACAGTTTAAGTGCTTTTAAGAATAACGTTAAGCATAGACAACAATTTTTTTACAAATATCTAACACATGATGATTGTTGGAATAGTGTTCGTTTGTTATACTTTTACCCCGTCCTATGTACATCCAATTTTTTCAGAATCTAATTCGCAGTAGTCTTCCTATTTGCGAAGTTTTTTGTATTGGTTTTGGTCATGTATGTATTCACGATAGCACTCTAACTTTTTAAAGGTTTGTATGACGACTCGATATATTTTCGTAACTGGTGGCGTAGTTTCATCACTAGGTAAAGGCATAGCGGCGGCTTCCCTTGCAGCAATTCTTGAAGCACGAGGATTAGATGTCACTATTCTAAAACTCGACCCGTATATAAATGTGGATCCGGGCACGATGAGCCCAATTCAGCATGGTGAAGTTTTTGTCACAGAAGACGGCGCAGAAACAGACTTAGACTTAGGTCACTATGAGCGCTTTATTCGTACCAAAATGACGAAAAAGAACAACTTTACTCAAGGTCGTGTATATCAAGATGTATTGGCTCGTGAACGACGTGGCGATTATCTTGGTGCAACTATTCAGGTTATTCCGCATATTACTAACGAAATCAAACGTCGCGTTATTGAAGGTGCTGAAGGTTATGATATTGCTATCGTTGAAGTTGGCGGCACTGTTGGCGACATTGAGTCCCAACCATTTCTAGAAGCATTACGCCAGTTAGGCACGGTTTTAGGCCGTGAGCATGCACTTTATATGCATTTAACATTGGTACCTTACTTGGGAACTGCTGGTGAAATTAAAACCAAACCAACTCAACACTCAGTTAAAGAACTTCGCTCAATTGGTATTCAACCAGATGTTTTAATTTGTCGTTCAGATAGGTCAATTCCAGCGGTTGAACGAGCTAAAATTGCACTATTTACTAACGTTGAAGAAAAAGCAGTTATTGGTTTAAAAGATGTTTCTTCAATTTATCAAATTCCGGCCTTGCTTAAGTCTCAAGGGTTAGACGACCTAATATGTCGTCGTTTCCACATTGAAGCTCCAGAAGCTAATTTAGCTGAATGGGAACAAGTACTTTATGAAGAGTCAAACCCAATTGGTGAAGTAACCATTGGTATGGTTGGTAAATACGTTGAATTACCAGATGCTTATAAATCAGTGAATGAAGCGTTAAAACATGCCGGGTTAAAAAATCGACTTTCAATTAATATTCAATATATAGATGCCCAAGATCTTGAAATTAAAGGGACTGAGTTATTAAGTGAACTTGATGCAATATTGGTTCCTGGTGGATTTGGAGAACGTGGCACCGACGGAAAAATATTAGCGGCTCAATATGCTCGTGAAAATAAAATTCCATACTTAGGCATATGTTTAGGAATGCAAGTGGCATTGATAGAGTACGCGCGTAACGTTGCTGGACTTGAAAATGCACATTCAACAGAATTTGATGCTGAAACGCCTCATCCTGTTGTTGGTTTAATTACTGAGTGGTTAGATGATGATGGTGAAGTTGAAAAACGAAGTACTAACTCTGATTTAGGTGGCACAATGCGTTTAGGCGCGCAACAATGTTACTTAAAACCAGGCTCTAAAGTAAAAGAAATATATGGTGATGAATGGATTACAGAACGTCATCGCCACCGTTATGAAGTTAATAATCATTACATCGACAGACTTGAAAAGGCAGGCCTTGTTTTTGGTGGATTGTCTGCAGATAAGAAGTTGGTGGAAATGATTGAAATACCAGGTCACCCATGGTTTGTTGCAGGTCAGTTCCATCCGGAATTTACTTCAACGCCACGTGATGGTCACCCATTGTTCGAAGGTTTTGTAGGCGCAGCCGGTCAATACCATAAAAATAAATAATTTAGTTTAAACGCAGCTTACAGGCTGCGTTTTTATATTTAAAAATAAGGAATTGAGAATGTCTCAAATTGTAAAAATTATTGGTCGTGAAATTATGGATTCGCGCGGAAACCCAACCGTAGAAGCTGATGTATATTTAGAATCTGGTGCGTTTGGTCGTGCAGTTGCTCCATCGGGTGCATCAACGGGTTCTCGCGAAGCGTTAGAACTTCGTGATGGCGACAAAGCTCGTTACCTTGGAAAGGGTGTATTAAAAGCAGTTTCAAATATTAACGACGTAATTGCGCCTGAACTAGTTGGTAAAGACGCACAGTTGCAAGTTTCTATTGACCAAGCAATGATTGACTTAGACGGTACAGAAAACAAAACGGTATTAGGTGCGAATGCAATTTTAGCGGTTTCATTAGCAAACGCAAAAGCAGCTGCATTGGAAAATGGTATTGCATTATTTCAACATATCGCAGACTTGAATGGCACAAGTGGTCAATTCTCTATGCCTGTACCTATGATGAATATCTTAAACGGTGGTGAACATGCGGATAATAACGTAGATATTCAAGAGTTTATGATTCAGCCGGTATCTGCTCCTAACTTTAAAGAAGCATTACGCATGGGTGCGGAAGTATTTCACAGCCTTAAAAAAGTATTAAGCGAGAAAGGGTTAAGTACTGCAGTTGGTGATGAAGGTGGTTTTGCACCAAACTTAGCATCAAATGAAGAAGCGTTAGCAATAATAGAAACAGCTATTGATAATGCGGGTTACAAGCTTAACGAAGACATCACATTAGCATTAGATTGTGCCGCTTCTGAGTTTTACAGCGATGGCATCTACAACCTGAAAGGCGAAGGCAAAGAGTTTGATTCGGCAGGGTTTGTTAATTATTTAGCTGAATTAGCAGATCGTTATCCAATAGTATCAATTGAAGATGGTCTAGACGAGTCTGATTGGGATGGTTGGAAATTACTAACCGACAAAATTGGTAAAAAAGTACAGTTGGTTGGTGACGACTTATTTGTAACCAATACTAAAATATTACGTCAAGGTATCGAAAAAGGCGTTGGTAACTCAATCTTAATTAAGTTTAACCAAATTGGCTCGTTAACTGAAACGCTTGAAGCAATTCGTATGGCGAAAGAAGCTGGGTACACAGTCGTAATCTCTCACCGTAGCGGTGAAACTGAAGACTCTACTATTGCAGACTTAGCAGTTGGTACGGCCGCTGGTCAGATTAAAACAGGCTCTTTGTGCCGTTCAGATCGTGTTTCTAAATACAATCAATTGTTGAGAATTGAAGAACAACTTGGTGATGTCTCTTATTTAGGTCGTTCTGAGATTAAAGGCCAATAATAAGCAAAAGTACATTTTGCGCAATTGAGATAGTTTTTTTGAAATAGTGAAATAACTGGTCAAAAAGTGTATAAAGAAAGGGGCGATTATTCGCTCCTTTTTTGTACAGGTAATTTTTAATCTAAAGTTTAACTCGTTAATAAGTGTAATTGTGATGTCGCAACAAGATATACAAAACAATTTATGGCAACAGCGCGGTAACCTACAGGTTAAAGCAGAGCTATGTAATGTATTATATGAACGCGAATTACAACGTCTCTCAACCGAAACAACTATCTCAGTTGATGAGTTAAAAAAAGCCATCAAATCATTACCTTTTTATATCAATAGAGCCGCAGAAAGTATTTGTAACACCTACTCACCTTTAGACTTAGATAGCAGCAATGCAAGCTGGTTAAGTCGTCAAAGCCCACATACTTTATCGAGCAAACATAATGATTCTGCAACACGTTTGTTTTATGAAAAAAACGCTAAAATGGTGTTAATTGTACCGATAGCAACTCAGGTGTTTGGTATTGAACAGGTTGTTTTAGATAGCATTGATGAAATTGATGCACTAAATGGGCGTTTACACTGTAACCAAAATGGCTGGTTCTATATGAGTGGTGAATACCTTGACAATAAAACCTCTACTACAAAGGTCTTATTGAAGCCAAGTAAAGTTACTATGTCGGCAGCATGTTGTGGTCATCAATGGAAAAACAACCACAAATTTAGCGGCCGAGCGTTATCATTACGAGAGTTATTATTAGCGACGCGTATAAATTGGCAAAATTTTGGTAAAATAATCGCTCCAAAACGTTAAATAATAAGAATTCTCCTTTAACTATCTCCATGACATTTGCATAATAGTCATAGTGTCATTCCGTCGAGGTGTTTTGTGAAAGCATTAAACATAGTGTTAGTCATTTGTTTACTTTTATTGGTAAACCGCTTAATTGCAGGCCATAACGGAATGCAGTTTTATAATGAAAACCGTGATGAAGTTAATGATCTAAAAAGTGACAACGACGAGCTCATAAAACGAAATGATTTATTGGCAGCTGATGTTAAAGACCTCAAAGTTGGCTTAGAAGGTATAGAAGAGCGAGCTCGAAACGAATTGGGCATGGTCAGAGAAAATGAAACCTTCTTTAGATTGGTGCCAAGCGAAGAAAACAATCAATGAGTTTTACATCAAACGTGACACCAGAATTGTTATCAGGCAGTACACCTGACATCGCCGTTATTATTCCTGCAGCAGGTATTGGCGCAAGAATGAAATCAGACGTGCCGAAACAATATCTTCTACTGAATGGAAAAACGATACTAGAGCAAACCATTCACAAATTTATTTCGTTATCATTTGTTAAATGCGTTGTTGTAGCTATCTCGGCGAACGATGACTTATTTTGTGCATTAGAGATATCAAAACACCCTAAAGTGGTTATCGTTGATGGTGGCAAAGAACGAGCTGACTCTGTATTAAGTGGCTTAAAAGCAGCCCATCAGAAAAACTTATCTTGGGTAATGGTCCATGATGCGGCGCGTCCATGTGTTTTGCAATCCGACATTAAAAACTTATTAACGCAATCGGTTCAACATAATTGCAGTGCAATTTTAGGTCACCCTGTTAGAGATACGATGAAAAGAACTCACTCTGTTCAAACATCAAATATTGAGTCAACGGTAGACAGAACGAATCTTTGGCATGCTTTTACCCCACAATGTTGCCCAACTGAGTTGCTGTTATCATCATTAAAATCTCAACTTAATGAGTATGGTCAGCTTAACCCTATTATTACCGACGAGTCTTCAGCATTAGAATTGGCTGGTCATAACGTGCTTATAGTTGAATCAAGCCCTAAAAATATAAAGATCACTCACCCTGAAGATCTTGAAATAGCAGAATTTTATTTAAAAAGTGAACTAAATGAACATTAGAATTGGCATGGGCTACGACGTCCACAAATTTGGCGGCGAAGGCCCAATCGTATTGGCGGGCGTTGCAATTCCATTTGAACAAGGCTTTATTGCACACTCAGATGGTGACGTTGCAATTCATGCTTTGTGTGATGCTATGTTAGGCGCATTAGCATTGGGCGATATAGGTCAACACTTTCCAGATAACGCGAATGAATATGAAAATATAGATAGTCGAATTCTATTACGTCATGTTGTTGGATTAATTACAGAAAAAAGATATCGCTTAGTCAACTGTGACCTTACGATTATTGCCCAAGCTCCTAAAATGGCCCCTCATATTATTACCATGAGAGAGACTTTGGCTGACGATCTTAAAACAAATGTTAATAATGTTTCAGTAAAAGCAACAACGACTGAAAAACTTGGGTTTGAAGGCCGAAAAGAAGGCATATCCGTGCAAGCAGTTGTTTTACTGGAGGCGCTTTAAGTGACAGAAGCTAATCATTTTAAAGACTGGGACTTAAGTCATTGGGCCTATTTACATGGCAAACCAACCTGTGAAGCAACCTTCAAAAAGATCCCTGAAGACTTTGTTGTTACGGAAGTACTGCCATTTGAATTAACAGGTAGTGGTGAAAACCTCTACTTATTAATAGAAAAACGAGAATTAAACACCCAACAAGTCTGCATGCATATAGCTAAAATTCTTGGCAAACGGTTACGTGATGTTGGATATGCTGGTTTAAAAGACAAGCAGTCGGTAAGTCGCCAATGGTTTTCAATACAATCTAATGTCACACAAGAGCTTGACCTAACAGGTGTAGAGACTGACTTAATTAAGATCATTAAAAAAGAACGACATATTAAAAAGCTTAAAGTAGGAGCTTTAAAA
Source organism: uncultured Psychrosphaera sp. (assembly GCA_963925625.1). Taxonomy (GTDB): domain Bacteria; phylum Pseudomonadota; class Gammaproteobacteria; order Enterobacterales; family Alteromonadaceae; genus Psychrosphaera. The sequence goes on along the minus strand of CAWUUQ010000179.1, from coordinate 14,185 downwards.
GGTAATCAGTTCAGTATTCGATTAAGAGATGTTTCTGACATTGATGCTTTAGAACAAAAACTTAAGCTCGTTTCAGAGCTTGGTGTCCCTAATTATTTTGGCTTGCAACGATTTGGCTTTAAAGGCAACAATTTAAATTGGGCAAACCGTTGGTCTTCAGGCGAAGATATCCGAGATAAAAAAGTAAAAGGTTTTGCACTTTCGGGGGCACGTTCTTTTATTTTTAACGAAGTGGTCAGTAAACGTATTGAGCTAAAGAAATTTGCTACACCATTAAAAGGTGACGTGTTTATTCTGGCCGGTAGCAACTCTTATTTTACGGGTGAAGTTGACGATACAATTTTGTCTCGACTAGCAGCAAAAGACATCTTTTTATCAGCACCATTGGCTGGAGAAGGCGATTCATTAAGTCAAGCCGATGTATTGTCGATTGAACAAGTCGTCATGGAACAGCATACAGATTGGATTACTTTATTATCGTCTCAAGGCCTTGAACAGCAACGCAGGCCAATGCCATTATTTCCAGAGAATATGTTATGGCAAACACAAGATAATGACGTAATCGTAAAGTTTGAGCTAGGCAGCGGAAACTTTGCTACCTCGGTTTTACGGGAATGTGTGAACTTTAGACAAGAAGAACAAAATGAAGATTCTAATAAGTAATGACGATGGTGTTTTTGCGCCAGGATTAGAAGCCTTATATGAAGCACTGAGTGAAGTGGCTGAAGTAACCGTAGTTGCACCAGATCGTAATCTAAGCGGTGCGAGCAGTGCATTAACATTAACAAACCCTTTGCGATTACAACAACATAAAAACGGTTTTTATAGTGTGAATGGTACGCCGACAGACTGTGTACACTTGGCGATAAATCAATTGTTACCAGAGCCACCTGATATGGTTGTAGCGGGAATAAACCACGGCGCGAATCTTGGTGATGATACCTTCTATTCAGGAACAGTGGCTGCAGCCGCTGAAGGGAGACACTTAGGTTTGCCTAGTGTCGCGATGTCTCTTTCTAGCCGAAACGAAGATAATATGAAGTGTGCGGCTCAAGTGGCGAAAAAAGTAGTAGAACATCTTAGATCGCACCCTTTAGCATCAGACCAAATATTAAATGTAAATGTTCCCGATGTGACCTTTGAAGAAATTGAAGGCTTTGTTGTGACACGTTTAGGCAAAAGACACAAAGCTGAAATGATGACCAAAGAAAAAGATCCTTGGGGTCGCGAAATATTTTGGTATGGTACATTAGGCAAAGAACTTGATGCAGGTGAAGGGACTGATTTTGATGCAATTAAAAACAATCTAGTCTCTATTACTCCATTAAAAATAGACATGACCGCATACTCCAGCATGGATTCAGTGGCAACTTGGGTTAATAAAATTAAGTAAAATGATGAATCAATTTACCCGCAGCGGAGCTGCGCTTGCAAATCAGGTCAAAACACTTGGCATTAACAATTCGACGGTATTAGATGCAATTGCATCTGTACCTCGACACTTATTTGTAGAACAAGTGTTAGCGCACAAGGCTTATGAAAATACAGCTTTACCTATTGGCCAGGGTCAAACCATCTCACAGCCTTACATTGTAGGAAAAATGACTGAGCTTTTAGTTGAGCATGGCGTCACGTCTAATGTATTGGAAATTGGCACTGGTTCGGGTTACCAAGCGGCTATTTTGGGTCGAGTATTTGAAAAGGTGTTTTCAGTTGAGCGAATTAGGCAATTGCAGTTAGTGGCTAAGCGCCGTTTACAGAAGTTAGATATATATAATATACAAATGAAGCACGGTGACGGCTGGTTAGGTTGGGAATCAAAAGCACCTTTTGATGCAATAATTGTTACAGCGGCCCCAGATTCAATTCCAAATGCATTAAAAGAACAACTCGCTGAAGGAGGTATTTTAGTGATTCCAGTTGGTACAACAAACCAATCTTTAGTCACCGTAATACGTCAAGGTGATGAATTTGTAGAGACGGTTCACGAGCCGGTTAAGTTCGTACCTCTTGTTGCAGGAGCGACGGCTTAATGAAAATATTTAGCGCCCTTTACGACAAATGTTTGCAATGGGCAAAACACAAGTATGCCACTTACTACTTAGCTCTACTTACGTTCTCAGAATCTGTGTTTTTTCCAATACCGCCAGATGTAATGTTAGCGCCAATGGTAATTAGTCAACCTAAAAGAGCATGGTTCTTGGCGTCAATTACTACAATAAGTTCCGTAATTGGTGGCATCGTTGGTTATATGCTTGGGGCATTTTTATATGAACCCGTTGTATTGCCATTTATTGAAATGATGAATTATCAAGATAAATTCGCATCAATTGTCGGTTATTTTGACAAATATGGCGTTTGGGTAGTGTTTTTAGCAGGTTTTACGCCGATTCCATATAAGTTATTTACAGTTAGCGCGGGTATGTTGTCAATGACGTTTTGGCCATTTGTAATTGCTTCAACGGTTGGGCGTGGTATGCGATTCTTCTTAGTTGCGGGAATTTTATATTTTGGTGGAGAACGCATGGAGCAAAAGTTACGTCAATACATTGATGGTATTGGTTGGGCAGTGGTTTTATTAATCATCGGTTATTTAATCTATAAGCAGTTTGTTTAATGAAGTTAGTCTTTTTAATATTTATTACGCTTACTCTAATTGCCTGTGCGGGACGAAAGTACCCTGCACCTATTGTTCATATTGAAGAAAATTTATCGACCTATACAGAGACCTCACGGGATTCGATTAAAAATGATACTTATGAAGTTGAAAAAGGTGAAACGCTCTATTCAATTGCATGGCGCGCTGGCATAGATTTTAGATTGCTGGCACAGCTCAATAACATTGAAGCTCCGTACACAATAGTCCCAGGTCAGCAATTACAGTTGTCTCAGCAGATGGTAAGTGCACCTACCAGTACATCGAATAATCAACCAGTAAAACAAACTGTTACCCAAAATAAAGAAAGTGAAAAAAATCATCAAAAAACTATTGCAAAAGAAAAATCAGTGGAGTACGGTAAAAAGCAAGCGAATCAAAAATTAAAAATTGCAGTTCATAAAGAAACAAAAAAAGCAGTAGAAATTGATTCGTTTCCATCTAAGGTCCGTCATTGGCGATACCCTAGTAATGGAAAAATTATCGATACTTATTCGACCAAGGAAAATGGTAACAAAGGCATCGATTTCGGAGGAGTACCAGGCGATCCTATTATTGCTGCAGCAGATGGCAAAGTAGTTTACGCTGGAAATGCGCTAAGAGGGTTTGGCAATTTGATTATTGTCAAACACAACAATGATTATTTGAGTGCTTATGCTCACAATCGAACTCTAAAAGTAAAAGAGCAAGATTGGGTGAAAGCAGGTCAAGTTATAGCGGATATGGGACGAACCGGAACCGATAAAGTCAAGTTGCACTTTGAAATTCGATTTCGTGGAAGAACTGTTAATCCTCTAAAATACCTGCCTTCTAGATAAATAAGCACCTATCGTTAAGCCGACAACGCTACCACAAGCAATGTCGATAGGAGGCGTGCTATGAGTCAAGAACTTATATCCGAAGTGGATGACACAGTAAAGAACCAAGCGGAACTTACTGATACCGAAATTACAGATCTTGAAGAGGCAGATGACGCCAAAGCAGATGACGTTGTAATTAAAGCCGAACAGCCAAAAAACTTAGATGCTACGCAGATCTATTTGAGCGAAATCGGTTTCTCACCTTTATTAACGGCGGAAGAAGAAGTCTTTTTCGCCCGTAAAGCATTAAAGGGTTGTGACGCGTCTCGAAAACGCATGATTGAAAGCAACCTTAGACTCGTTGTAAAAATTTCTCGACGATACAATAACCGTGGTTTGGCTCTGCTCGATTTAATCGAAGAAGGCAATTTGGGGTTAATTAGAGCCGTTGAAAAGTTCGACCCAGAACGAGGATTCAGATTTTCTACTTATGCAACATGGTGGATTCGTCAGACTATTGAACGAGCCATTATGAATCAAACTCGCACTATACGTTTGCCTATTCATGTTGTTAAAGAGCTCAATGTTTATTTAAGAACGGCCCGTGAATTAGCGCAAAAATTGGATCATGAACCAACAGCAGAAGAAATCGCTGAAAAACTTGATAAGCCAGTTGAAGACGTGTCTAAGATGTTACGTCTAAATGAGCGTATTAGTTCGGTTGATACACCGATTGGTGGCGATTCAGATAAAGTGTTGCTCGATATAATTGCAGACGATCGCTGTAAAGGGCCAGAGTTAAAAACTCAAAATGACGATATAAATAACAATATTGTACATTGGTTAGAGCAACTAAATCCAAAACAAAGAGAAGTACTAGCACGACGTTTTGGCCTATTAGGATATGAACCTTCTACTTTAGAAAACGTTGGTAAAGAAATTGGTTTAACTCGAGAGCGAGTAAGACAAATTCAAGTTGAAGCCTTACGCCGCCTAAAAGATATGGCGTTACATGAAGGCTTGAATATGGAATCTTTATTCAAAGTTGAAGAACATTAATAATTAGAGTGTTATAAAGTTAAAGCCTGCAGATGCAGGCTTTTTTGTTAACTCTGTCAGTCGATTCTAAAAACAGTAAACTAACAAAAACTGAAGTGTTTTAGTTAACTACTGAGATCTACGAAATCAACTGTTTGATATTATTCAATAAATCCCATGCCTGACGCGGTGATAAGTCATCTAAATCCGTATTTGATAATAAATCTAATGCATCTTGTTTTGACAAGTCTAACAGTGATATTTGTTTTTGAGTCGATGGCAAAGCCGCTTTTTGATTAGAGTTATCGGTTGCGCGGTTGTTATTCGATTGAATAAAATCAGTCGGTTGCTCTAGCTGTTCAAGTTTATATTTTGCAAAGTTAAGAACGTCTTTAGGCAGTCCGGCTAGCTTAGCAACTTGAATACCAAAGCTTTTACTTGCAGCACCTTCTTTTACCTTGTGCATAAATACAATATCGTCACCATGCTCCTGAGCATCGAGGTGAATATTTGTCACACCAGATTGATGCGCTGCAAATTCAGTTAATTCAAAGTAGTGTGTCGCAAAGAGTGTTAAGGACTGTAGTTTAGACGCTAAATATTCAGCACAGGCCCAAGCAAGACTCAGTCCATCATAAGTACTTGTCCCCCGCCCAATTTCATCCATCAAAACTAATGAGTTGGCTGTAGCATTATGCATAATATTTGCGGTTTCTGTCATCTCTACCATAAAAGTAGAACGGCCAGAGGCTAAGTCATCAGATGCACCGATACGAGTGAATATACGGTCAATCTCACCTATTTGAGCTTTATCTGCGGGAACAAAACAACCAACATTGGCCATTAATGTTATTAACGCTACTTGGCGCATAAAGGTCGATTTACCGCCCATGTTGGGACCTGTTATGACAGCTATATAACTATCTGAGTTAAGTGAAATAGGATTCGCTATAAATGGTTCCGTCATGACTTGTTCGACTACTGGATGGCGCCCCCCTTCAATGTCTATAGTGCGACCATTTACTAATTCGGGTTTGTTGTAGTTTAACGTTTCTGCTCGTTCTGCAAAATTGGTAAGTACATCTAACTGTGCCAAACCATCAGATAAAATCTGTAAAGGCTCAATAAATGCAACCAAAAACGTTATAACATCTTCATAAAGTTTTTTCTCAAGCGCTAACGAACGACTTTGACTACTTAACACCTTTTCTTCATGCTGTTTTAACTCAGGAACGATATATCGTTCATTGTTTTTTAAGGTCTGTCGTCTAATATAGTGATCTGGAACTTGTGATGCGTTTGCTTTGCTTACGTCTATGAAAAAACCAACAACCTTGTTGTAACCTACTTTTAGCGTAGAAATTCCCGTCTGTTCACGTTCTCGTGCTTCAAGTTCTTCAACAAAACGTGTAGCTCCCGCGCTTAACTCTCTGAGCTCGTCAAGTTCTGGGCTGTACCCAGGCTTAATAACACCACCATCGCGTATTAATACAGGAGGATTGTCGATAATAGCAGAGTCTAAAAATTGATAAACTTCTGGTAATGTCTGGATTTGGTTGTTTAATGCGCCTAAACGTATGCTTTTTAAACTTGAGATTTGTTGCTTTATATTAGGAATTGATTGTAGCGCACTTTTAAGCCGAGCTAAGTCTCTTGGTCTGGCAGATCGTAATGCGAGACGAGCTACAATACGTTCGATATCGCCAATTGATTTAAGTTCTGGTTGTAGCACTTCAAATTGCGCGGTGTTTAATAGTTCTTCAACGGCGCTTAGTCTCGCATTTACTTCTACTTGCTCGCGGCTCGGCATATGCAACCATCGTTTTAAAAGTCGACTGCCCATTGCCGTAGAAGTCTTATCAAGCACTTGTGATAACGTGTTATCCGCACCACCAGATAGATTAGTGGTGAGCTCTAAATTGCGACGAGTTGCGGCATCAAGCAAAATGCACGTATGCATAGACTCTACGGTAACACTGCGGATATGAGGCAGGGCTGTACGTTGCGTATCTTTAACATATTGCATTAAACATCCAGCCGCAGAAAGTGCAACTGGATAATCAGTAACGCCAAAACCCGTTAGTTCTTTTGTATTAAACTGTTGATTTAATACGCGATGTGCGGTTTGTAAGTCATACTCCCAATCAGGGCGACGTCGTTTCCCCTTAAACTCAGAAACTATATGTATATCGTTAAACGATTCAGGATAAAGTAACTCTGCAGGTGCTAGTCGAGTTAATGTTGCCTGAAGATCAGTTAATTGTGAGAACTGATTGATCAAAAATCGCCCGCTGTTAATGTCTAGATAGGCTAGGCCATATTGCATGTCAGTTTTAGAAGTTAATGAACATATAGCTGCAATTAGGTTATCTTGTCTGTCTGGTAGCAGATTTTCATCCGTCACAGTGCCAGGGGTAACTATACGAACTACCTTACGATCAACGGGTCCTTTGCTTGTAGCAGGATCACCAATTTGTTCGCAAATGGCAACAGACTCGCCCATCTGAACTAGCCTTGATAGGTAGTTATCAACGGCATGATAAGGAACACCTGCCATCGGAATTGGCTGACCATGCGCAGAGCCACGTTTGGTGAGTGATATATCTAACAGATCTGCAGCGCGTTTTGCATCATCAAAAAATACTTCATAAAAGTCACCCATGCGATAAAACAACAGCACATCTTGGTGATCTTTTTTGATTCTTAAAAATTGTTGCATCATTGGCGTCTGAGCGGCAATGCTTTCAGCACTGTATAAATCTATCATTGCAATTATTGAACTGACCGTTAACTATTAATAACGTATATTGTCACAGATCAAATTACGGCTGTCTTGTAAAAATTACGTTTGTTTAATTATGGAGAAATGACCTTGTCAAAGAACGACAGCTACAAAGCGCTAAACACTGAGCAAGCATCTGCAGCACTCGCACCATTATTAACAAAGAAACAATGGACAGTAACAACGATAGAGTCCTGTACAGGCGGCGGTGTTAGTGCAGCGATTACTGATGTAGCAGGAAGTTCCGCCTACTTCAATCAAGCCTACATAACTTATAGCAACAAGGCTAAGTCTGATTTGGTCGGCGTAAATGTCGACACATTAAACCGTTTTGGTGCAGTTTCTGAGCAAACCGTTAAAGAAATGGCACTTGGCGGATTAGAAAAAGCACATGCAAATATTAGCGTAGCAGTGTCTGGAGTAGCCGGACCTGGCGGAGGAACAGAAGATAAGCCAATAGGTACGGTTTGGTTTGCTTTTGGTATTAATGACAACAATGATTATCTAAAGTCGAAATTAACAACTGCCTGTGTAAAATTCACAGGAAGCAGAAAGGAAGTGCGAGACAAAGCTATAAATTATGCTTTAAATCAGGTGCTTACATTGTTAAGTGAAAAAAAATAGAAAAAAAATTCTATACAGTATTGATACTGTTTAATTATACAGTATACTCATCTCATTATTTAGGCAGAAGCCCAAAACAAAATCATCCTGGAGAATTAAATGGACGCAAATAAAGAAAAAGCACTTGGTGCAGCGTTACAACAAATTGAACGCCAATTTGGTAAAGGTTCAATTATGAAATTAGGCGATAGTAACGCGCTAGACATTGATTCAATCTCAACAGGATCACTAGGATTAGACATTGCATTAGGAATAGGTGGTTTACCTTGTGGTCGTATCGTAGAAATCTATGGTCCAGAGTCTTCAGGTAAAACAACACTTACTTTACAAGTTATCGCGCAAGCGCAGAAAGAAGGAAAAACGTGTGCCTTTGTTGACGCGGAGCACGCACTAGACCCTATTTATGCTTCAGCACTTGGTGTTAATGTTGATGAGTTATTAGTTTCTCAGCCTGATACAGGTGAGCAAGCTTTAGAAATTACTGACATGTTAGTTCGTTCAGGCGCCGTTGATGTATTGATTGTTGACTCCGTAGCGGCACTTACACCGAAAGCAGAGATTGAGGGCGACATGGGTGACTCACACATGGGTCTACAAGCTCGCTTAATGTCACAAGCACTACGCAAATTAACAGGTAATATCAAACGTTCTAATACGTTGTGTATTTTCATTAACCAAATACGTATGAAAATTGGCGTTATGTTTGGTAACCCAGAAACAACAACGGGTGGTAACGCACTTAAGTTTTACGCATCAGTTCGTTTAGACATTCGTCGCATTGGCTCTGTTAAAGAAGGTGACGAAGTCATCGGTAATGAAACAAGAGTTAAAGTAGTTAAGAACAAAGTTGCTCCGCCATTTAAACAAGCCGAATATATCATCATGTATGGTAAAGGTATTTCTAAAGAAGGTGAGTTAATTGACTTAGGTGTTAAACATAACCTTGTAGATAAAGCGGGTGCCTGGTATGCCTATAACGGCAGTAAGATTGGTCAAGGCAAGGCGAATTGTATTAAGTTCTTAAAAGAGAACACAGACGTTGCTATCGAGATTGAAGCTAAACTAAGAGACATGTTGTTACTTCAGGCAACAATTAAAGACGAAGCGCCTGAAAACAAAGATGCGGTATTAGAAGGCTAAGCGTAAGATGTACATCGCTTTTAGTGAATAAGTTTTAGTAAAAGTTTGACCCTTTAAAAGTCGCCTCGGTTCAAGGCGACTTTTTTATTGCTTATAAAAATGAACTGTTAAAAACGATATTGTGCAGCTAGCGAATAGGTCGTTTGTGACTGTTTAGCTTGCCAATTATCCCAAAACTCGCGATTAACATTTGTGCTGTCTGTTTTCTGCAACTCCAAGCCTAAGTGTAGGCTTTCACTGTATTCATAGCGCCAACTGGCTGTTATACCAGAGCCGTTGCTATCATTAGGATCTTCAGCGTTGGTGTCAATATCGATGACTTCAAAGTCATCATAGCGAATTGAAAATCGTTGTTTATCAAGCTTGTAATTTAACAACACATACCATGACTGGAATTCGTTTAAGACGCCTTTTGTTAAGTTGCCCATTTCCGTATCTCCAGTCATAACTTGAGCTAAAATACGGAATTCTTTTGAAAATTTGTGAAGTAAGGCAATGGATGTAAATCGAGTTCTCCAACCGTACTGCATATCGGTTTCTATTGAAAAAGGATCCGCCATATTATCGTAATAATAAACTCGAGCATCGGTTCTATTTTTGTATTGCCAATGCGCACCTACGTAATAACCAACACGATGATCCGTCTCATCATTGATATCAACATATGGAGGATTAGGAGAGGATTGAAACTGCAAATAATCAGCAAAATATACTTTTTCACCAATCAGGCTTTGCCGATTATGAATAGCCCAACCTCGCCACGCTAACAGTGAAGCTAAACCATCATTTTGTGCATAAGCCGCAACAGTAGCGGTAAAACTATGATTGCTGTTGTGTATTTTCCCGGGTCTTTTAACCTGCCACTCTATACCTAAAGGGCGCACCTCTTCAGCAACCCAACTGTTTATTGCAGAAAAATTAAAGGTATAAGGGCTGGTCCATCCTAAATCGCTGTTCTCAAGTGAAAACTGAGGATAAAAATAACCAATTTTTACTTGGTGCTTTACGTTCGGGGTCAAAGGAGAGTATTTTGCGTAGGCTTCTGTAAAACCAATATGGCTGTCACCATCTGGCATAAAGTTGGCGACGGCAAAAACGGACCAGTCGCTGTTTATTGTTGCATCAAACTCCATTAAGGCATGACTAATGGCAAACTTCTCGTTAGCATTGTAGCGGTGTAAACCAACACCCTGTTCTAACCAAGGTGTTAGCCAATCTTTGTCGTAATTGTTGAATAAAACAGAAGCCTCAACCGCTCCTTTAATTACAATATTGTCATTTGCATAACTATTGAACCCGAGTCCCGCTATGACTAATAATGCAGAGAGTCTTACTGAGTTGTTTATCAACTAATCTACTCCTTCGCTTTAAATACGCCACCATTGCCAATAAGCCAAGCTTCAAAAAGTTTAGCTTCAACAGGCTTGCTTATGTAATAACCTTGGGCAGTTTCTACATCAAGATTATTTAATTCTTTTAAGCTGTTAATGTCTTCAACTCCTTCTGCAACAATTGTCATGCCTAAACTGTGCGCTAAATTTGTTATAGATCGAACTATGATCAGGTCATCTTTATTGGTCGCTAGATCTAAAACAAAAGACTTATCAATTTTTAATTCGTCTACTGGGGCTCTTTTTAATTGCTCCATTGAAGAGTAGCCGGTTCCAAAGTCATCGATGGATAGTTTAATACCCATTTCTTTCAACATGTTTAAAGCCTTCATTGCCTGTTCTGGATCCGACATTATGGCGCTTTCAGTGACTTCCAATATTAATGACTTGGCTGGAACATCGTGTTTAATTAATTGTTCTGTAACAAACGTTGGTAGCGCTAGATCACATAAATCTAAAGCAGAGATATTTACTGCCATTTTTATGTCATAACCCAATTCCTTCAACCGATTATGTTGTCCTAGAGCCTCATTGATTGCCCAATGTGTTAAGTGCCTAATGCTTCCCGTTTGTTCGGCCAGAGGAATGAAGTCATCTGGAAAAATGAAGCCATGCTCTGGATGTCGCCAACGAACCAACGACTCTACGCTGACAACCTTTCCTGTTTTTATATCAATCTTAGGTTGATAATTTAATTGTAGCTGATTCTGTTCAATGGCATTTTTTAGTTCAGACATTAAACTCAATCGAATGACTGAATACTTATTGTTCGCTTGAACAAATCGAGTAACGCTTTGATGATGATCCTTAGATTCGTACAATGCAATGTCTGCATACTGCATTAATTGCTCGGGTAATTTTGTATCATCTGGGTACATTGATACGCCTATACTCACGGCAATATCTAAGGTTACGCCAGCCACTAAAAATGGTTCCTCAAACAATACGCTAACCAAATTTGCAGCTTCCATTGCTCTGCTTTCGTCTTCAATTTTGATAAATGCAGCAAACTCATCACCGTCTAGATAAGCTAAGAATTGTTTGTCATTAGCACTATTCTGAAGCCTTTGAGCGATAGCCTTAATGACATCATCGCCAAACTCGTGACCTAATGTGTCGTTGATATCTTTAAATCGATCAACATCCATCCACAATACGACAAATGGGCTGTTAGGCTCATTGACAATTTGTTTTTTGATCTGAGCAACAAAATACGTCCTATTTGGCAGACCTGTTAATGGGCTGTAATAAGCTAGTTGGTGATTTTCCTTTTCACGACTTTGTATAGCTGATTGCATGTCGGCTAAAGCAAATGAGAGAACCTCTACTTCATAAAGTGTTCTATCGTGTTTAATTTCTGGATATTTACCTTTTCTAATTTGATTAGCGACGGTAGCCAGCATCTTTAAAGGTCTTGCTATGCTTTTAGAGAATGAAAAAGTAAGGAAGGTGATAAAAGACATAACAATGCCAATTGCTATTGCTAATTGAATGATCAAGTTTTCGTAGTTTAATCGAGCTTTATTTTCCGCTAACGAGAAAAAAACATTAATCGATGAATCTAAGGTTTCCGCAATAAAGGTTTGGTAGGCTATGTTCTTTTCCTGTCCAAGTTTTATTGAATGTTGCGTAACAATGGTTGGTTCGTTTTTAATACTCGTTATATTTTTGAAGCCTTCGGTTAAGTTAGCTAACGGTAAGTGTTCCATGCTGCTGGCCATTATTCTGTCGCCATAACGAATACTCACTTCAAAATTAGTGATTTCTTTTAATGAAGAACTAAACAATCTTGAAACGTTAACACCGGTCACAAGCCAAGCATCAGGAGTTGGCACATTCTCAATAAACTTGACGGCTTGGAGTGCGATAAGGTAAAGGCTGTCATTATAAAATGCGAAGTTTAGGTTTTTATTGGTTGATTTAAACTGTAAGTTGTCCGGAAATTCTATATTTGAAACAAGAGTATTTTGTTCTTTGTCAAAAACGGCAATAAAATCACTCTTTAATCGTTTTTGATAATTTGTCATAGCAAGCTTAAGAGATTTCGGATCTGACTTGCCACTTCGAATTAAAGACTTGATGTTGAAGTCTTTACTTGCCGTATTTAAACCTCTGCGAATATTTAATGCGTCGGCTTCTAGTTTATAAAAAAGTACTGACTTCGAACTATTAAATTGAGCGTTTAACTGTTCAGTAGAATGATCATAAGTTTGTTTTAAAGTAACGGCTAATACAGAACTAACTGTGATGATGAGAGCCACTAAAAATAATAGGAAATTTCGATTTTGTAATGTTCTTAAATTAATACGCATCAAATTCGTCACCGTCGTCGAATTCACTATTTTCAACAGTGATTGAGTTTTTTAGTTGCAATGTAAAGTTGCTATCCTTTGTAATTGAAACTTTTTGCGTAAATGCAACATCGTCACCTTTTAACTTAGGACCATGAATATTGATGATGTAATCACCTGGGGGGATATTAAACTGGGCAAAACCCGACTCATTGGTGACATTAAAAAAAGGAGTATCAACAACGTATATATAAGCTAACATCCAATCATGAATATTGCAGCCAATTGTTACTGTTCCTACACGATCAAAAATAAGCGCTTCTGGTTTTTGATCTTTATATAACTGTAACTCAAACGTTTTTGCGTCTGAGAATGAGTAAACATGGTGCTTCACACTGTCAGAATTTGGAAAACTAATGGGCGCACCTTTTTGTGCCATTAAAATTTTAGGTGAAAATTGAATATCAATTTGATTCATGATTTGTGGCTGTGGACTGGATTTGTTTTTTGATAAAGGTGTCACAGGAACAATAGAAATACCGACATTATCAACCGATTCACGCTCTGGAGATAATATTAGAACATCTACTTTTGTTGCGAAAACAGACTGAGAAAAAACAGCAAAAATAATGTAATAAAGGCTGTGAGACAGTTGTTTTTTATTTATTGAAAACTTCATTCTAACCCTTTTTTTCTCTATGAGTGATATTCAGTTTACGGTTATTATTAGAATGACGCAAAATAAATATTTAAGCCGTTAAATCACTGAAATTCTAGTAATAAAAGATCTTCCGAACGGTCTATTTGGAAGTTAAAGTGGTGCAAAAAATTCATACCTAGTAACCCATCAAAGTTATCGCTATTTAAATCAAGAACGGCAAAGTAAAAGTCGTTTACGATAAAGTGGGCAACTTGAAAGTGTTGTGCCTTATAAACGGGGGCATTAACGGTACCGTTGGCGGTGTTAAATAACTGGTATCGGGAAAACTCCACATTATGTGTAGTCGCCATTTTGTCAAAATTGCTAGCGCTTATTACTGTCAGTGAAGCACCTGTATCGATTAATAAGTTAACGCTAGATAGATTGTTAAAACTACCCGCAACAATATATTGTTCATTGTGCTTTACTATTGGAATTGCTGTTTTTTTAAAGCGGCGCTGTTTTACTAAAGCTATGATCTGTTGGGCTCTCAGGTTTACGCCTTCAGTAGTTAACCACAAATTAGCGATGCGCTCTGCGTCACTAAAATTACCAAGATTGAGTAATGCTTCTGCTTGTAGTAATTGTAACTCGCTCCAGTTTGGTTCTAAAACTAGCACCGCTTCACTGAACGTTAAGGCGTCACGCCATAAGCCCAAATTGAATAAGCGAGAAATGTGCTTATCGACAATTGTTGAAATATAACGACGGATATCGGCGGTTAATGATTCAGAATGAGCATAATTTAATGCTTCAAAAAGTA
>CAWUUQ010000178.1:0-7651 GCA_963925625.1 uncultured Psychrosphaera sp. | reverse complement strand
AAGAGAACACGCTAAAACAGAATTAGGCGACAAGTTTGATATTCGTGAATATCACGACGTGATCCTAAAAAATGGACCAGTTCCGTTAAACGTTTTAGCTAAATTAGTAGATGATTATATTATTGCTAAAAAAGCCGCTTAATATCCATTTAGTTGCCGGTTTTAATTCGGTTTTAGTTCGGTTTAACAGTTAGATGTACCAATGATAAAACCGCTCTGACATTTTTGTTAAGAGCGGTTTTTTGTTTTTGACGACTCACTCTAACCGAACAAAAACGGCAGTCGTTAATGGCGGCACAGTAAAGCCTGTTTCATTGGCTTCAGAGCGTTTTACAATGTCATCAGTGCCTTCTTCCTGAACAGGATGCAGTTGATATTCGCTAGCGTCACTTCTAAAAGTTTGAGTTTTGCCGTCGCTGTTGAAGATAATCACCATTGACTCAAGTTTAGAGTCTAAGTCGTTGATGGTATTGTCAGATAAATGCATGACAATCAAACCTCGCTGACTCAACATATCCGTATTTAAGAAAGTGAGATGTGCTTCAACTTGCTCTTTGGTTCTTAGTTTTAGCAATGGTGATTGACTACGAATTTTTATGAAGTCTTGAAACACATTAGATGTAAACAAGATGTGTTCAGGCCGAACAAAATCACGACCGTTATTGCTTGATAAAACCTGTTTGATAATAGGCCAGTTATCAGCGTCTTTCTGAGCAGGAGGCAGACCTACGTTGTAGTTGTTGGTCTGGTAGGTGTAATCGACTTTATTAAACCAATCACCGTAGTCATAACTGTCACGTAAAAATGATTTAGAACGTAATAGCTCAGATCCCATGTGAATAAATGGAATACCTTGCGCCATTAATGGGTATGACAATGACAATAGCTGAAAACGCACTCTATCTTCTGTACTTAAGTCATAAGGCAAGCGATATTGATTATTGTCCCATAAGGTTTGGTTGTCGTGTTTTGAAACATAGTTAATCGTATCGGCAGGGTCTTCGGCATAACCGGCAGGGCCACCGCCATAAGGAATATCTGATCCAGAAAGGGTAGTTCCAAAGGTATTTACGAGCTTAAAGTTTTTTAAATTACCCGCAAGGCCCAACTTAATTTGGTCCATCGACTTCAAATATTCTTCAACTTGTAGATAGTGGTTTTGTAGGTCGTTGGGAACCACAGTAAGTCCATTACCAATACCTTGGTCGTGTCTTAATCCTTCTTTATAAGTTTGGAAATTACCGCCTCTAACGGCGTCTCGTAGACGATCAGTAAATGTGCCAATTTCCGTACCGACGAGCTCCGTTTGTGTCGCCTGAACAAACTGGCGGTTGTTAGCAACTTCACCAAAGTTCCAACCTTCACCATAAAAATAGGTATCTCTATCTACCTTCCTAACGGCGTCACGGGCTTTTAACATAACAGACTTTGGCTGGTGGCCCATTAGATCAAAACGGAAACCGTCTACTTTATAGTCTTTAGCCCATGTCACAAGGGAATCGGTCATTAGCTTAGCCATCATTGTGCGTTCAGTGGCCGAGTTGTCACAACACGTAGACGTTTCAATTTGGCCAGAGATAGGATCGTATCGATGATAATAATTAGGAACAATTTTATCTAACACAGACTTTTCAGTGATGCCTGATGCAAACGTGTGATTATAAACCACATCCATGATGACTCTAAAACCAAGTTCATGGAGCGATTGCACCATTTGGCGAAACTCAATAATACGCTTTGTGCCGTCAGCATTGGTTGAATAACTGCCTTCTGGCACCGTGTAGTGAAACGGATCATAACCCCAATTGTAATTGTCAAAAGGGCGAATGATTTCCATAATTTCTTGTGCACGGCCGCTATCTGAAGGAAGTGAGGAAAGCAGATCATATAATGTTTGTGGTTGGCTGGTGCCATCTGCACTCAAGAAGGTTTTGTCAACTTCATCACAATCTGGCAGCTTTTGTTTTGCTACGGTCAATTGTTCACATACCTTTTCCAGGCTATCCATCAAGTCTATAACTTGATTAGGGTCTTCATTAATCGTGGACAAGTCATAACTTGGTAGCAACTGTATTGCATTTAAACCCGATGCTTTTAGTTTTTTAAGATGTTTAATACCATCGCTATTTTGTTCTGAAAAAGCAATAAATTTACCACGAGCCTGTGGATCTAGTAGTGCAGTGTCAAAGGCACTAAAATCACGGACATGTGTTTCATAAATGATTAAGTCTTCTGGTGCATCCATGGTTGGAACAGAATGTTTTGTCCAACCTTTAGGCATTAGTTCTGAACTGCTTAAGTCTACGATTTGTGAATACTTACTATTCGTGGAGAGGCTTAAACTGTATGGGTCGGTAACTACTAATCGTTCAAATTGTTCAGTGCGAGGATGATAAACTTCAACTTGGTATTGATAAAACATACCGGCTTTTGCTTGTGCCGTTTTAACCGCCCACACGCCCGTATTTGTATCTTCACTTAAAGAGATTGGGTCGTTGATTGGTTGTTTATTTGCATCAAATAGCAGTACATACACCTGAGTTGCCGTCGGTGCCCATAAAGTGAATTGAGTGCGGTTACCAAGTTTGGCACCATAAGATGAAATGTCATCAGCGTCATTTTTACCCAACGTAAAGAGGTTATCAAGCAGCGCGGCGTGTTGTACATATGAACGTGATATGACTTTGCCATCTTTTTTCTGAACAAGAGTATTCACGCCTTTAATGGCAGCTTTAGCGAAATCATTATTTGAACGATCTGAATCGTCAATTTGCAAGGCTTGGAAATCTTTTAAATGAGGAAACTGTGTAGCTAAATCATTCGTTAGCGGCTTTGGCTCTAAGTCTGTATTTAGTTTTTTACCGCTTTTAAATTCGGTGATTAACGTGAATGAATCCGCAGCAGTACTGTTGTGTATAACAATCGTATCGGAAGTAAGCCAATGGGCGGCAGCATTAGAAATTGACGATTTTGGGGTTTGTTCAGTTGAATTTGGCTGGCAGCCTGTTAACAGGCTAATAGCAAAAGCTGCCACTAACGTAAAAACAGCAGGAGAAAATAATTTATGGGAGAAAAACTGACGGTTTGAATTGCGGTTAAAAAACATAAGGCCTCAGTGTGTTGTTATTTTAAACGATGCTATTTAAACCAAGTCTCATGCAAGTGTTCAGGAACAAAACTCCATGCGATAAATCGACTGGTCTTCTGACCTTGTCCCATATCAATGACTTTAACCATCAGCTTGGCTTTCTTTTTGTTTATAAAATCTAGTTCTTTTTGGATGAATTTAAGACTGTCTTTTTTAGATACTAAGCTCGAAAACCATAACACTTGATGACCAAACTGCACACTTTCTTTGATCATCTTGCAAACGAATTCAACTTCGCCACCTTCACACCATAACTCGCTGTTTTGGCCGCCAAAATTAAGCGCTTTTGATTTAGCAGTGGAGCTCGAAAACCCGCTTTCTGGATTGTTTTGGTTGCGCTTTTTGTGATTCTCTAAATTTGAACGCTTTTGTCTGCTGCCTGCTTCTGCTTCTTCTGCAGATGCATGAAAAGGCGGATTACACATTGAAAATGCGTATTTATGCGTAGGGTTTAATACCCCATTAAAAATAGATTTAGGGTTGTTTTGTTGGACTAGCTTTAAATGAGAATTTAATCCTTTATTACTTTTTGCAATGGCATTCGCACACTGGAAAGAAACGGAGTTTAGTTCTGATGCAACAAAAGTCCATTTGTATTCGTGTCGGCCAATAATAGGGTAAACCAAGTTTGCGCCAGTACCAATATCGATGCCACGAACTGATTTTCCGGTGGGAATTTCGCCCTTATTGCTCGCGGCTAAAACATCGGCAAGGTGGTGAATGTAGTCTGCACGCCCGGGAATTGGCGGACATAAAAATTGCTCAGGTAAATGCCAAAATTGAATATCGTAATAGGCTAGTAACAATGCTCTGTTAAGCTCTTTAACGGCGTTAGCGTCAGCAAAATCAATTGTTTGGTGACCAGAGTTTTTAGTAATTACATGTGGTGCTAAATCTGGGTTCGCCGCTTGCAACACTTTTAAATCATAAGCGACGCCATCTTTGTTCTGATGGCGATTTCTTGGATGCAAACTTGGAGATGACGCTTTAAATTCGCTCATTAAGCTTTTATAAACTCTGCTTGTTTATCATCATACATTTCTACATTGCCAGTCTTAATGTCATACATCCAACCATGTACTTGTACTTCCTTGCTATGGAGCTTAGAAAAAACAGCTGGGTGTGTTTTAAGGTGGTTCATTTGTAGAATAATGTTTTGTTTAGTGACTTCGTCTAAATGATCTTCTGTTAGTACATCATGCTTGTGTTGTACGGCTTCTTTAGCGGCACGGCAATGATCAAGCCATACACGAACGTGAGGCAACTGCTTTACGCTAAGTGGGTCCATTGCGGCTTTCATTGCACCACAAGAACTGTGACCACAAATGATAATGTGCTTAACTTTAAGAACAGAAACTGCATATTCAATTGATGCCGTCATACCGCC
The DNA here is from genome assembly GCA_963925625.1 of uncultured Psychrosphaera sp. GTDB lineage: Bacteria > Pseudomonadota > Gammaproteobacteria > Enterobacterales > Alteromonadaceae > Psychrosphaera. The sequence goes on along the minus strand of CAWUUQ010000178.1, from coordinate 3,116 downwards.
TGTTTCATGAGAATGAGGAGGGACAATATTGCCCGCATTACGACAAATAAACAGTTCACCAGGTTCAGATTGAGTAATCATGTTTGGGTCAATTCTTGAGTCTGAACAGGTAATAAATAGTACGTCAGGGTCTTGGCTATTAGCTAACGCTTCAAAACGATCTTGGTGTAACGGATAAATATCAGTTTGAAACTTTTTTAAGCCTTGAAGTAATTTTTCCATTGTAATTGTAACCTTTTAACTTCTTAGTCAATGAGTGGAGCTAGGTTTTTAACAAGCCCCTCAGGAATAAAACTTTTTACTTTACGAACTGTTTCTAACAGCTTTGAATGTGATTCTGCCACAACGTTAATATGGCCCATTTTTCTTTTAGGGCGAACGGTTTTGTCATACCAGTGTAAATGAACATTAGGTACTCTAAACAAGTCCGGCGATGGCATGCCATGGCCAACATAATTTATCATGGCGACTGAGTTTGTTAGATGAGTAGAACCAAGCGGGAAACCCGCAACGGCGCGAATATGGTTTTCGAACTGGCTTGTGACGCTGCCTTCTTGTGTCCAATGACCTGAGTTGTGGACACGAGGAGCAATTTCATTCACTAGTAATTTGTCACCGAGTTGAAAAAACTCTATGGCTAACACACCACAATAATCTAACTTTTCAGAAATCTTTTTATAAATATCACGCGCCTGTTTCTCAAGTTCTAAGGTAACTCTTGGTGCCGGAGCAATCGATAATACAAGCTGACCAGCGGCATGATGATTTTCGGTCAATGGATAAAAGGCATGGTTGCCATTTTTATCTGTGACACCGATTAACGATAGTTCTCGCTCAAATTTGATGCAGGTTTCTGCAATTAAAGGCATGCGAGAGAAGTTATGATCACTAAGTTGGGTTTGTACCACATCAAAGTCTGATTCTGAGAATATACGCCACTGTCCGTAACCATCATAACCGTCTCGACTGGTTTTAAGGATGATTTTGTCGCCTAGTTTTTGTCTTGCGGCCATCAAGTCTTCAATAGATTGGATAACAACATGGGGGCAATTATTTACTTGAAGCGAATTTAGTAGTTGTTTTTCAATGATTCTATCGGCGCCCGCTTGAATCGCTTTTGCATTTGGCAAAAACTTACCACTTTGCTCTGCTTTTTCGACTAAAACAGCAGGCAAATGCTCAAACTCTGATGTAATAACATTAGCTTGAGAAAAGGCTTCATCGATGGAGATATTAAGTACAGACTTGTCAACAGGGTGAACACATTCCTTTGTATTGGCATTAACAGCAATAATGTTTAAACCCAATTGTGTTGCTTCTAAATACATCATTCTGGCGAGTTGGCCATGACCTAAAATAACGATTAGATTATTATCACTATTTAGCATGCCAGCATGATTAAAGTATGAATGTGTCATTAAAATTCACTTTTTAGAATTATAAAGGTTAAAAGTCTAACTTGTGGTTTTCTAAAACATCGCGAGTTTGTTCAGCTCGAAATGCAATAATTTTGTCGGTAATGCTTTGGTCATTTAAGCCAATAATTTGAGCCGCTAATAAGCCAGCATTTGCGGCTCCGGCATCGCCGATAGCAAGTGTGCCAACGGCAACACCTTTTGGCATTTGTACAATTGAATGTAAAGAGTCTACACCGCTTAAAGCACTGGATTTTATTGGAACACCTAAAACAGGCAAGTGAGTAAAGGCGGCAATCATGCCAGGTAAGTGAGCGGCGCCGCCTGCACCAGCAATGATAACGTCATAGCCTTTTTGAGCAGCACTTTCAGAGAACTTTTGTAACAGATGTGGGGTTCGGTGAGCAGAAACAACTTCTGCATGATATTCAATACCAAAACGCGTTAGCATATCAGCAGCATGTTTCATTGTTGGGCCATCAGACTTTGAACCCATTACTATTGCAACTCTTTTCATCTTACATCTCTAAATTAGGGGGAAGCGCCAGAATTGGCCGCTAGTCTACCAAATGTCATCTTTGAATTCATCAATCAAAATGAATCCTTTTTCAATAAAATTCAGAACCAAAAACTTACATTTGTACACTTTATTTTAAGCTAAAGCATTCAAATAGATAACTTCAGCTTACCAAAAACAACTAAACAAGAATGAGTGAAGCGGCACCTAAAAATACGAAAAATCCAACAATATCCGTTACCGTCGTTAATATAACTGAGCCTGCTAATGCCGGATCTATTTTTAGTTTGTCTAAGGTCACTGGGATCACTATGCCAAATAGCGCAGCAATTAACATATTTACCACCAACGCCGTGGCGATGATGATAGATAACCAGAGGTTTTCAAACCAGAACCAAGTAATTATGCTGACTAATATTGACCAAGCAACACCATTAATAGCGGCAACCGCTAATTCTTTATGTTTTAAGGCACTCACGTTATTAATACCTAGTTGACCCGTTGCTAAACCTCTAATTGTTAATGTTAACGTTTGGCTACCTGTTATTCCGCCCATACTGGCAACAATAGGCATTAGCACAGCAAGAGCTACAACTTCAGCAACGACTTTGTCAAAAACTCCAATAACAATGGATGCCATAAAGGCCGTTAATAGATTAATACCTAACCACACAGCGCGTCGTCTGGCACTTAATGCAACGGGTGCAAATAAGTCTTCGTCACTAACTTGGCCAAGATGAGCGATTTGCGCTTCGTAGTGTTCTTGAAAAATATCTAACGCATCGTTAATGGCAAAACGGCCTAATAATTCACCTGTGTCGGTAACTACAGGTAACATCGATTTACGGGTGCTTTTTAGCAAGTTCGACGCGTCTAATAGCGACAAATCTGCATTGACAATATGGTCAGAGGTTTTTGCTAAATCAATAGATATCTCGTTTGCAGAGGCACTAAATAAATCGTTAACGGTAATCTCGCCAACAAACATATTAAATTCATCAACGACTAATAATGAATCGGTATATTCAGGCAAGGTCACGGTTTTTAACTCAATGAGAATGTCTTTAACTTTAACGTTGGTAGCAACGGTGAATACATCATGATTAGCGTAACGACCTACTTGTTGATCATTATAATTTAAAGACGCTCGAATATGGGATTGTGCTTCTGCGGAGAGTTTTTTG
>CAWUUQ010000177.1:0-5364 GCA_963925625.1 uncultured Psychrosphaera sp. | reverse complement strand
CTCAAATTCAAAAAGTATTTATCGGCTTATGAGCAAAACAAAGACTTAATATCCATTGGTGCTTATTCTGCCGGAAGTAATCCTGTCGTAGATAAAGCAATTCAATTAAAGCCAGTTATAGATGCCTATTTACAACAAACTATGTCTGACATTTTTCCATATGATCAGTCGCTTATGCAGCTCCAAATGTTAACCAATGAAATGCCTTAATACATTTAATGAGTAGCCGCTTATGAAGAACAATGACAGTCAATTACAGGTTTTAAAAAAGATTGAAACCGATAAAGAAAACAAAGCGATTACCGCGATGCAGTCTGCTCAGTCTTATTTACAAGCCAATCAAGCTAAACTTAAAGAAGTGGAAGCATACAAACTCGATTATTTGAAACGAATGCAAACAATGGGTGAAACTGGAGTTGGTGGCGCAAGCTATCAGCATTACCAACGTTTTATCGTGCAACTAGAACAAGGAATTACCGCACAGGCAAATGTTGTTTCGATGGCAAAACGCGTATTGGAACAAAGAAAACAAGAATGGTTTGCACAAAAAAATAAAGTTAAGGCTGTTGATACTCTGTTATCTAAACGGGCATTAGCGAAACAACAAAAATTAGAGAAATACGAACAAAATCAATCTGATGAATTCGCTTCACAACGCTATATTCGTCAACAGATTAGCGCCAATAGTTAGTCCTCAACTTCCTGAATTAAGACTCCTTCAAAATTGAAAAACAGGAGTTGGAACGATCCTTGAATAATAAACTTCATCATTGTGTAAATTAATTTGAATATTATTGTTAGGAGCGTCCATGCTACCACAACATCGAATCTTACCAGAGCCTTTACCTACAATGCCTGTAGAGCGAGAGAGAACGGTTATTGAACGTCGTCCGGCGGACAATAATCAACGTCGACAGGATTTTGATAGTGCGATGGCGGCAAGTAAACAGCGGCAAAATGACCGTCGCGTTGATGACGTAAATAACAAACGTAGACCAACAGTTGAATCAGCGTCGGCGAAAAGAGACGTTCAGCATAGTGCTAATAAAAATGAACGTTATGATTCAAACACAATAGAAAAAAAATTAGACAAGGTTAAATCAAATGTCGAAGTCTTCTCTAATCGTGCCAATAAAAGCTTAAACAACGAATCAGAAAAAAAACTGGCTAGCATTGTGGAGCAAGTTAATGCTTTAAAATTAGAACAGCCTTCTGTAGATGCAGAAAATAAGGGGGCTTTGTCAAAAGGGCTTGAGTCTGTAAACAGCCAGCTAAGCCAGTTAATTGCAGACTTAGAATCATTATTAGCAAGTTCAAAATCAAATATGAGTGGCATCGCCCACGATAGCTTAAATAGTGAAACAGGAAATACAGAGATATCTGCGCAATCAGGAAGTAGTGCTGGTCTTCAGGGGTTGTTACAAAAGTTAACTAACTTTTCAAAAGATTTAGCTGAATTACTAACAATGAGCATGCAATCGAGCAGTGGTGAAGTTGATATATCAGATATAGACCAGTCATTAATAAAAGCTGTTGATGCCTCAGAACTAAATAACAGCAACAATACACAATCCACCGCAAGCGACCAGAACAGTATAAATTGGCTCGACAACGTTTTGCAGCAATCTAAACAAAATACCGATAATGTTGCAGAGTTAAAAGAGAAGCCATTAGAAGGGCTGTTAAAAAATGTCGTTGAAAACCTAAATGCTCAGTCTGGCGGAGCACTTAAAGAATCAAATCAAGCAACGGTAGGCACTGAGCCAAATAAAGACATCAAAAATAAACTGAGTGATTTACAAAGTCTATTGGCATTTCATGGGGCACAACCAGAATCATTAACAAAAGAACAGCACCAAGCCATTGCCGACAGCTTGATCAATGTCGCGTTTGACACCATTCAACCTACGAATATTAGCGGCGATGAATTGATAGATGAGAGCCTAGTTCTTCAAGATGCCACACTCACCGCTGCGGAATTATCAAGATTGAATCAACGCTTGTCGCAGAGCCAAACTACAGTTGCTGCAGAAACAACGTTATTAACGAATGCAACCTCGTCTAATTTGGGTGCAACGCAGAATGAAAATCTGCTAGCTAGTGCTGGCAAACAAAATAACAACACACATTTAAATGCGGATTTGGCACTTGTTAAATTGGCTCAGTCATTAAATTCAACTCAAGGTTCGGTAACCCCCGAAGAAGTAGTGACTAAAAATGCGAAAGCAGAGGTAACTACAACATCGATAAATCAGTGGGCACAGTCTTTAAAAGTAAACCAATCGACAGCTGAAATACTCAAGGCGAACGGCATCAATTTAGCTGGTGGGAGTCAAAGTACAACAAATTCAGAATTTCAGGCGACTTCTGAATTAGCTAAAAATGTAGTTAACGCGTCGGTAAATGAATTAAAGAATCTAAACAGTTTAGATGGTTTAAGCAGTAATGATCTTAGTAAACCAATAACAAACTTATTGACCCCAACAGATTTAAGTTTATTAGATGCTAGTGACAAGCCTAAAGCCTCAATGTTTGAGGTAATGGGTGTGCAACTAGATCGCACGTTACAAGCTCCAAAATTGGAAAGTGTTGCTCAAGCGCGTCATGAGTTAATCGTTAAAGAGAACATTTTATTTAATAAGCAAGAACTAGCCGCCAACATGCAACAACAAGTTGGACTGATGTTAGCAAGAAACATGAAGTCAGTTGATATTCGATTAGACCCGCCTGAACTTGGCAGCATGCAAATAAAACTTAACATAGGTGCAGAGCAAGCGAGTGTTAGTTTTGTTGTATCGAATCAGCAAGCAAAAGACGCATTAGAAAACAGCTTGCCTAAATTACGAGAACTGTTGGAACAACAAGGCTTAGAATTGGCTGATAGCGACGTTAAAAAAGATGACTCTAAGGGCCAAAATCAAGATGCTAGTGACGGTGATGAGGAAATTACCAAAAACGCGCTAAATAATCCAAATGCCGCCAATAGCGATGAAGAGACCGACGCTAGTCAGATTAATGACGGTCGCCTTGCTGCGTCTATTAAATCACCATGGCAGGTTGATTATTACGCATAACGGAACGGCTTGTGACATTTAACGTCAACAAAATGGCTGGTACATTACTTTTGTTGTTAAATGAGTGTTTAGTTAATGGGTTATTTATTGCTAAAAACGCCAATCAACAATACCATATAAGTAATTAAATAATTGATGCACGGGGCAGAAAATGGCTGAAGAAAATGATGAACTAACACTCGAAGAAGAAGGCGGTAAAGGCGGCAGTAAAATGATGATAATCATTATCGCCGTTGTTGTTTTAGTTATTGGTGCCGGTGCATCGTTTTTCTTAATGTCTGGTGACGAAACTGTCGCTGAAGATGCTACAACTGAGCTAACAGAAGGTGCAGAGCCTGAAGAAGAGGCACCCGCTGAGCCTGGAGCAGCCGTTGAAACCGGTAGTGCTAAATACGTAACGATGCCAAGACCATTTACCTTCAATGTGCCAGGAACATCTCGAGATCGATTAGTACAAATTAAAGTACAGCTTATGGTTCGTGGCGATAACAATGAAGAGTTGGCTCAAAAGCATATTCCTTTGATTGAAGGCGCTTTATTAAAAGCATTTAGTACAGGAAACGCTGATTCACTGGCAACAGCTGCAGGAAAAGATGCATTAAAAGTAAAAGCGGCACAAGAAGTGCAGAAAGCTGTAGTAAATGTCACAGGCTCCAAAATTGTTGAAGAAGTATTATTTACTGGGTTTGTTATGCAGTAATGCGTAACACCGTATTATTTAAGAGATCAATATGACTGACTTACTGTCACAAGACGAAATTGATGCGCTACTCCACGGTGTCGACGACGTTGAAGAAGAAGAAATAGATGAGGATGGCGGCGGTGGCCGTGGCATGTCCGACTATGACTTTTCTTCGCAAGACCGAATCGTTCGTGGCCGAATGCCAACCTTGGAGTTGGTGAACGAGCGTTTTGCACGACATATGAGGATCAGTCTGTTTAATATGATGCGCCGCACCGCTGAGGTGTCAATTAATGGCGTTCAAATGATTAAGTTTGGTGAGTATGTTCATACTCTTTTTGTTCCTACAAGTTTAAATATGGTTAGGTTTCGCCCATTAAAAGGCACCGGACTTATTACCATGGAAGCACGGCTAGTCTTTATTTTGGTTGATAACTTTTTTGGCGGTGATGGTCGTTATCACGCAAAAATTGAAGGTCGAGAATTTACTCCAACGGAACGGCGTATTATTCAAATGTTACTAAAACTAATATTTGAAGATTACAAAGAAGCTTGGTCGCCTGTTATGGACGTTTCTTTTGAGTATTTAGACTCAGAAGTTAACCCTGCGATGGCAAATATCGTTTCACCAACGGAAGTTATTGTTATTAGCTCTTTTCATATTGAACTAGATGGCGGTGGTGGTGACTTCCATGTCGCACTTCCATATTCAATGTTAGAGCCGATTAGAGAATTGTTAGATGCGGGTGTTCAAAGTGACCGTGAAGACACGGATTATCGTTGGAGCAAGGCCTTACGCGATGAAATAATGGATGTTTATGTTGATTTACATACGCAGCTGTTAGAAATGAACTTACCGTTAAAACACATCATGGATTTAAAAGATGGCGACATTATTCCAATAGAAATGCCAGAGTACATTACGGTGTTTATTGAGGAACTACCGACCTACAGAGCCAAGTTAGGCCGCTGTCGAGATAATATTGCACTGCAAATTGCAGAAAAAATTAAGCGTCCAGAATCCGCTAAGTCAGAGATGAATGTACTGACAAAAGGCGGTAGACGATTGGACGACGATTCAGAATTATTAGCACTTGAAGACGATTTAGAACTTTAAGGGCAGTTAGAAATTTAGAAGGGTAAAGTTATGAGCGATGATCAAGATACAATGGATGAGTGGGCCGCAGCCTTAGCTGAAGCAGAAGGCGACGACACGGGAGATGGTGTTCAAGCTGCAGAGCTTGAAGAACTAACAGATACTGGCGGCAAGCTTAATGAAGAAGAGTCTGGTAAGTTAGAAACTATCCTAGATATTCCAGTTAACATTTCTATGGAAGTAGGTCGCAGTAAAATTAGCATTCGTAATTTATTACAACTAAACCAAGGTTCGGTTGTAGAATTAGATCGCGTTGCGGGTGAACCTCTCGATGTTTTAGTTAATGGAACTTTAATTGCACATGGCGAAGTGGTCGTGGTTAATGATAAGTTTGGTATTCGACTAACGGATGTGATTAGCCAAATTGAAAGAATTAAAAAGTTACGTTAAAAGTCTACTGGGTTCGGCAGTTGTATTTAGTACATCTGCCGCAGCAACTGTAGGCTCTAATC
>CAWUUQ010000176.1:0-8154 GCA_963925625.1 uncultured Psychrosphaera sp. | reverse complement strand
TTTTTATGAATGCCTGGAATAGAGTCCATCACAAAGCCGCCAGGGCTATTTACATAGTCATTAAAGTCGACAAGATTTGGGGCAATCCATCCCTTTCTATGCATTTGGGGTAAATAAAGATTAGTAAATGCTGCGACTGAGCCGCCAGTTTTATCAAGCTCTAAACCAGTTAACTGACTTCTAGTAATTAAATATGCTAACAATCGCTCCTGTTCAAAAAGGCGAGATACCAACATGCAGTCTTGTAAATTATACGATGCCAACTCGAACGGTTTGTTTTTATATAACCACTTAATTGCGGAAAGTTTATCTCCGCCTTCGTGACTGATCTGATTTTGCTGAACTTGTTGACCTGATTCTGTTTGATGTTGACTTTCTGATTTAACCTTGCCGGATGCTAAATCTACTTTTTCATCATCTAATAAGGCTTTAGATACATTATTTAAAGAAAAGCTGGGGAAATGATAGGTCGCATTCTTCATTACATCTATGCCATCTAAGACAACTCGTCCCGCAACATGCGCTCTATCTGGGAATTTCTGACTCCCTCTTTGACCGTCATTAAACTGTAAATTCGAACCATCTCGACCAACGGCCAAATCAACCTTGTTTCGTTTCGCCGCTTTAACAATTAAACGCACGTCAAAGCTAATAAAGTTCCACCCAACTAAACAGTCTGGATCAAATTGATTAACTTGTTTTACGAACTCTTGTAACAATTGTGTTTCATCTTTGACCCAACATATATTCAGGTCAACGTTCGCTGTTTCGGTACTATTTTCAAGTAACGTCTGTTTTATCGTAGGCTCTATACCGCTTGAATTATAAATAATGCAATGACTTCCCTGCATATGAAGCCCGATGGTAAATAGGTCTCCGTGTTCGTTACATTCAATATCAATAGATAAAATCGAAAAAGGGTTTGGCTGATAATCTGAGGCTTTCACTTTTACATTGTCAAAGACTAAATATGACTCTTGCCTATCTGTCACTGTGACAACTTGATCACCCGCGAACGTAACTCCGCCTTTTACAAACCGCTCCATTAAATATCGTTCAATGGGCTTAATATCATCTTCAAATAATACTATTTGATATGTTTCTGCGATCTGCTTCACTTTGTAGTATTGCCGTAAAGACAAACAGTAAATGGCGGTCATATTTTCATTTTCAAAGCTTTTTAAATCAATGTTTTTTAATTCAACGGGAATGGATTGTGATTTTATTGCTTCTCTCAATAGCTCTTTATCTTGTGTGCGAACAAAACATACTGGTCGTTGACCACGGATGAGCAATTTAACTTTCTGAAGGTCTGATTCTACCCAGATTTCAAACACACATAAGCCATCAACATCGTATTGTTGGCGAGAGATGATAAACCCACTTCGAAACTCTGGTTCTGTTTGAGAATACAAATTTGATTTTGATTTACTAAACAAAAGCGCTTCAGACTCCATATCCGCAGGCCTTAGTTCAGTTTGATATAGTTCAGTCGACATCGGCATATCATTAAGTGAGCATGGTGTTTATAATACCCTGAAGAGAAAGGTATTCAACCAATGCCTTTGCTATTTTATGGAGATGTCTTTTGGATTGGTTTTCTAGCTTGTTTGAGCTAACTGAATTATCGAATGCTATTATTGCGCTTTTATTAATTTCAGCTTTTATTGCCGGCTTTATTGACGCTATTGCTGGCGGCGGCGGATTACTCACAGTTCCGGCTTTATTAGCATCAGGCTTGCCGCCTCATGTGGCGCTTGGAACCAACAAACTTGCTGCAACATTTGGCTCAATTACAGCTAGTTATGCTTTTTATAGAAAAAAGCTTTTTTCGCCTGCTTTTTGGAAAATCAGCTTATTGGCAACCGCCGTTGGTGCCGTTATGGGCACAATAATGGTGTCTTATTTAGATGCAACCGTGTTAAACAAAGTACTACCAATATTAATTGGATTTAGTGCTATTTATACATTAGTCAATCCTATTAGACCGACGACTAATTCTGAACTTCCTACTAAGTGCCAAGGCTTAACCATAAAAAAAATCACTCAAGGATTAACATTAGGGTTTTATGATGGTTTTGCGGGACCAGGAACTGGCGCGTTTTGGACAGTAAGTAACTTATTCCTTTACAAAATGAACTTACTAATGTCATGCGGAGTGGCTCGCGCAATGAATTTTGTTAGTAACATCTGTTCTTTAATTGCGTTTATTATATTAGGACATGTTAATTTTGTTATTGGTTTTTCTATGGGTGTGTTACTTATGTTAGGTGCCTACGCGGGTGCCCACTCTGCTATTCGATTTGGAAACAAATTTATAAGACCTATATTTACTGTTGTGGTTTCTATCATGGCAATAAAACTAGCGATTAGCGCTTGGGCCTAACGTTCAGACTAGCGAATGTTTTAAAACGGTAAGGATCATTTTATGCCAATTCAGCTCAAATCAGTACAGCAGTCATTTGTCATGCTCGAAGCACAAATGGCTGAAATGGAACGTGCGGTTAGGGAAACAAATTTAGAGTCCATGTCTTGGTTTAATGCCAGTGATATTTTTAACTCCAGTAGTTTTCATACGCAAAGTGAAGAAATCATTGATTATATTAAAGAGTTGAAACAAAACGTTACTCGCCTTCGTACGGTAAAAGATCAAACCCATGCAGACTATCTAACTCAAAAAATCACAAATCAATTTCAATGCCTTAAAAATCTATTTAACTCTACCAACTTGAGTAACAAATATCGAAGCCAAACTCGTCATCAAAACCGTCAACAAAATAGCCTTAAACAAAGAGTTCAAAATCTAGCAACTAACGTTACACAAAACAGTCAAAGCCTTTATGAAGAATTATCAAAACTGCATGAATATGAACGTCGATTGTTAGATATGGTGACTGAAAAGCAACAGCTTTTAAATAGCAGCAATGCACAGAACAACAACGAGTTACGACAGCAAGTCTTGTTAACTCAACAAAGATTAGGCCGATGCAGACAGGCAATAAGTGGTATCGAAGAAAAGATTCAAAAATTAGATACTCGTGATTAACTTTTCGACTAGAAATTAACAGCTAGAACGTTTTAATGAAACCTATCAATATCGTATTTCATCCAATCTATAGCCAATTAGCTTTACCTAAAAACCATCGCTTTCCGATAGAAAAATATCAAGCCTTACATGACTGGGCAATATGCAATTTCCCAAACGTTTTTGAAGTTAATTTAGTGGTAAACCCAATTACTGAAGTGCAATTAAAAACGGTCCATTCTACTGACTATGTTGAGGGTTTTATTTCTGGAAAAATATCAGAAAAAGCAATGAAAAGAATTGGTTTTCCATGGACACCACAATTTGTAGACCGTACCCGATTTGCCGTCGCCGGCACACTTTTAACGGCAGAATTAGCATTGGAACATGGCATAGCGTTAAATATGACAGGTGGTTATCATCATGCACACCCTGATTTTGGTTCTGGGTTTTGTGTCTTTAACGACCTTGTTATCGCTGCACGTCATGTCATTGATCAACAATCAGCTAGTCGGGTGTTGATTTTTGATTGTGATGTGCACCAAGGAGATGGTACCGCTGCGAGCGCCGAGCGTTTTGATGACATATTTAGTTTATCAATTCATTGCGAAAAGAACTTCCCTTCGAGAAAACAACAAAGTGATTTAGACTTAGGATTGGATAAACACCTTACTGATGAGGATTATCTACAACATGTTAGAGAGTCATTGGAGGCTGCCATTTATGCTTTTAAACCTGACTTTATAATTTATGATGCGGGTGTAGATATACATGTTGATGATGACTTAGGTTTGTTAGACATATCAACGGAAGGGATTTTACAGCGAGATACTTTGGTCTTTAATATGGCGAAACAGCACAACATACCGGCCATGGCTGTGATTGGCGGTGGATACCAAAGAGATATAGCCGCATTAACAAATATTCATGCGCAATTGCTCATTGCCGCTAATAAGGTCTATTCTAATTAATAACAATAATTACGGAACACATTTATGCAACTATCAAATGACATTCATAACTATTACGAAAAACTAGTTATTGATTATATTAACCACAACAAATTGGATGAGCTATATTCAGAAGAATTTCTCGCTGATATGTGTTGCATTGTATTAAACCAATTACCATCTAAGTATATTCGCCATGAAGTAGATATGGCGTTCTATTTACCTCAAGCTGAACGTTATGAAATGGAAATGCAAGTAAGAGAAGCTATAGGTCGCGCATTGGAATTTATGAACTCAAGGGAAGAACGTTAGGACATGACAGTAAATGTAGATGTATTAGAAACTGACAGTACCCCATCAGAACTGCACTATGCGCCCAAACATATCCAGTTGGCTGTTGATTTAATTATGATGTTTGAACAAAACAACATTGCGCCTGATATCGCACTTGATGCACTTGAGATTGTAAAACAAGATTTATTAGCTCAATCTACTAACTAGCTTAGACCATAAAAAAACGCCGTGTTTCTCTTGTAAGCTTTAGCGAACAGATTAACAACGGCGTTAATATATTAGAGTAAATTCAGCAGCATTAAAGCCCTAAAACAACCTTCTCAGATTTTAAAGACTTAGCCATATATTTAACTAAACCCAATGTGGCCAATAACGTTATTACAAATCCACCAATTGCTGGACCGTAACTTGTTAACTCTCCTCGAATAAGCTGACTAATAACCTGTTGTTGAGCAACAATTGGTAAGTAGTTTAAAAGTTCATGTTTATAACTACTAAACTCAAGCGCCATTGGCACTATAACTGGAACCATAATTGTATACTGAATATAAGATTGAGCCTCTTTAAATGACTTAGCTTTAAAAGCTGTTGTTAATTGTAACGCAGCTGCAAATAGTGCTAGAGGAAAAATTACAATCCAAATTGAAATGGCTAATGTTGCATCAAAGTTAAAGGCTAGTCCCATTTTATGCAAAGGAATAAACGGAATTACTAAGGCTGTTAGTATCAAACTTAAAGTACCGCCTATAATACCAAACAAACCTGTATTCATTGCTTTAGCGACCACAACATCAAATGTATTAACAGGTTGCATTAATAACAATTCTAAGGAGTTTCTTTCGCGCTCTCCGGCACTACAGTCAATAGCAACGTTTGTTGATGAAACAAATACAGCAAGCAAAATCATCACACCTAGAACCCCTAAAATTAACGCAGATTTTGAGCTTGGAGTACTGGTATCTTGTTCATCTAAGTCAATAACTTGAGCAACACCTGGCGAAATGCCTCGCGCCAATAAACGCATACTAACTAAAGAGCTTTCATATTGCTGCATTACCCTTTTAACACGTCTTACGTTGTTATTTGTGGCCTTTTCAGAATAGTCTGCATTGATTGTCACTGTTGCTGGTTTTGATTTAGCTAAGTCTTGCTGAAATGCCTCATCAAAGGTCAATGTAAGCATCGAGTGCTTCTGTTTTTCGCCATCAACTACAATGCTTTTTCCTGACTTAGGCGTATCAACATGGTAAATTTTTTCTCTTTCTAACAGCTCAACAATTTGTGGTGCTTGTTCCGCGTTATTAATGTGGATATACATTTCATCTACAGATCGTGACGTTTCAATAGTTACCGTCATCACACCTGCAAAAAACAAAGGAGAAAATAGTGCGCCCGCTAGTGCCGCAAAAACCGCTCTTTTGTCTCGGATAGAATCCATAAATTCTTTTCTAAATAGTGCCTTAATCATGCTGCGATCCCCTCGTCACTACCAATCAAGCTAACAAACGCTTCTTCCAATGAATCTTTCCCTGTTCGTTCACAAAGTTCTGCTGGTGTGCCTTCATCAGCAATTTTACCATCAGCTATGACGATAACTTTGTCACATAACGCAGCAACTTCCTGCATAACGTGAGAGGAGAATAGAATGCATATTCCCTGAGCTTTTAAATCCACTAATATGTCTCGTAGAATACGTGTACTCATTACGTCTAAACCACGAGTGGGTTCATCCAATATTAAGTTTTTAGGCTCATGTACAAGGCTTTGTGCTAAAACAACTTTCATACGTTGGCCTTGAGAAAAACCAGCACAACGGCGATCAGCAATGTCTGCGATATCTAACTTTGTGATGATTTTTTCTAGCGCTTTGTCTTTTTTGTCACCTGTAAGACCATGTAACTCAGCAAAGTATGATATTTGTTCTCGCGCTGTTAAACGCTCATATAAACCAAATTTGTCCGGGAATATACCAATTTGACGACGCGCGCCAATTGGATCTAATTGACTGTCAATGCCATTGATATAGCCTACGCCGTCATCGGCTTTTAACATACCGTATAAGACTCGTAATGCGGTTGTTTTTCCCGCGCCATTTGGTCCTAACAATCCTGTAATTTGACCATCTAATGCAGAAAAACTTAAGTCTTTTAAGGCTTCCACATCACCAAACTTTTTAACTAGATTTTTAACTTCTAACATGGTGATTCCTTATTTAAGCTGATTCATGTCTACAAAAAATAGATTAGGACGTATTTTATCCGCACAACTAAAATCTAAATTTTCAAATGATGATGTTTTTAAGAATTGAGAAATAGGCGACAAACACTCTCTAAAAGAAGCTACATGTGAACCTTGCTCGATAATAACGTGCTTCGCATTTGACAAGGTTTCCATCGCCATTTCACCATATTCAGGAGGAGTAACTGGATCGTATTTACCAGAGAATAATAAAACAGGCACTTCTGTTTTTAGTGGTTTATTAAAGTGTTCATCTACAGACCATTTTGGCCAATATTCGCAAAACCTTTGGATAGCTGAATAGCCTAATTCGCCATTAAAATAGTTGTCTGCATCGTTCTGCAACGCGCTCTTTTCCACTCTTGAAAAGTCTTCATTACAAAGAATATTCATCGTTAAGCCAGCATATAGTTGACCAGGTCCACGCTCAGAGTCTGCGGCACGGCCAATAAAAGCAGCAAGTGCTCGATAGTCACCATTTGCCGCTTTATTAACAATATAAGGCAGCATAACTCTAGAACTTAACGAATATAATGTGCTACGTAATGCTTCCGTTACTTTAGAATGGGTTAATACCATTTTTATCTTTTCACCCGAAAGTGGATGGTAGATATTTTCAATAATAGGACCAGCCTTAAGTTGAGCCGTTAATTTAAGGTAGTCATCTTTTAGTTTAGGAAAGGCATTGTTGCAGGCTTCATGCTTTTTACAATCTTCGACCAATAATTCAAACGCTCGTTCAGATGTTTGCCCAAATAACCCTATAACCAATTGCATTGGCGCATTACTATCAAGTGTTGCTGTTTCAATTGAATCAGGGAATTGTTGCAAGTAAGTAAAGCCTGCTCTTGTACCGTATGAGCCGCCAAATATATGAACTTTATTATGACCAAGTGCAATACGAACCTCTTCAACATCTTTAATCGAATCTATTGAGTTATAACTTGGTAAGTGTTTATTAGGAAATGAGCTTAAGCAGTTTTCAATTTCTTCTTTAACATTTAACTGAGAATCATCGTAGCTTAAAGGTTCTAACTCTTGTTGATCACAAACTAGAGGTGAAGATTTACCGGTGCCACGTTGATCAACTAAAATGATATCGTGTTCTTGGCGCACATCACCCAACATATGATTTAAGCCACCCGCTAATTCCGTCGCTGCTTGACCTGGTCCACCGGCTAAAAAGATGACAGGAAGTTCATTACTCTCTTCCTTAAACTTAGGCAAGACAACCACGTTAAGATTTATTTTATTGTCATCCGACAAAGGTTTTTCTCTGTTTTCAGCAACTGCATATGTTCCACATAACGCTTTACTTTTTACGTCATCAACAAAACATTTTTCTAGTGTGAGTTGGGAATTTTCAGCAAAAACGAAAGGCGTCATTAACGATAAAGACAAACAAGTTAATAACTTTAACTTAGCATAAGCCATTGGCTTAACTCCTTGTTAGATAGTATTTTAATGGCACTACTTTAACGATGAAGTTGCTTTAAGTAAATCAAATTGAGTTTTGTAAAAGGTAGATTTAGTAAGGAAATGTTACAGACAAGGTAAATTAAAAATAATCAATTATCTGGATAGGAAAATGGTCCAGATAATCAATTAATTAATTTTTAAGTTCGCATTAGTTAGGGGCTTTCGAAT
>CAWUUQ010000175.1:0-6684 GCA_963925625.1 uncultured Psychrosphaera sp. | reverse complement strand
GTTAGGAGAGCCAAATTTTGCGGAGAGATATTTATATTGTCTAAACCACTGATGATGTTGACCTGCAGCCATTTTTAGTTGGTAGTCATCCGTCATCTGCCAACGAATTGTTAATCTCGGCTCTAAAAAATTTTCCTCTGTGTAGTCGTTATAAGAATTTACAACACCAGCTTTTGCGCTCCATTCCGAATTTAAGTCCCAATCGTAATCTGCAAATAGTGTAAAAAAATTAATGTCTATTTTGTCGGATTCAAAGGTTTGGGGTGCGAAGTAACTCGGAGGACAAATTTCAAATTCTCTATTACACGGTTGTTGTTTTCCCGTTACATTGTAGTTTACGGTTTGTGTTCGTAATTCTACGCCGCTAGTTAATTCACCATCATTTATAAACTGTTGGTTTTTTACCTTAAGTGAATAGTCCGTTGTTAAAGCATCTAAATCCAAGATCTGACCGATGACGATGTCGCCATTTCGCTCGAGTCTATTTAAAATCGTTTTTGTTTCGCCGTATTCACTATAGTTGGTCCATATCACACTTTGATTATGGTAAAACTGCTCTACCCCTATTATGCCTTGTAAGTCAGGGTTTTGGAGTACTTCGTCTGAGTCATCATCAAATAACAAAGCGACTTTATCCGACGAGCCTGTTGCTTGAACAACCAAGGTATTATCGTCATTCAAAAAATTAATATATTTAAACTGGTAGTCGTTATTTATTGGCGCACGCTCAAATTTAAAAGACACATCATCAATCAACTTTTCGATAAACAAATGCACCAAACTCTGTCGCATCGCAACGTAAAACGCAGAAGTGTCATTAACTTTTGATTCTAATAACAGCCCAGCTCTTAAAAACGATAAGTCTGCTGTAACTCGTGGGCTTATGATTTCAGGATCTTTAAGTTTTGTATCAATAACGCCTCCAATGGCGTCATAAAACTCCGCTTCCCAAGCGCCCGTTTTAAGCTCAAAACTTTGAATCAAATTTGGATGGAATGTACTGTAACTATCATTGTGGAATACATTCCCGACGGGCACATCGTCTGACTGATAATACATGTCGTCAGGTGAGCTGCCTCGCACCGCGGGCGCAAAACCTCTTGCTAATACAATTCCTGGTAGGCTTTCAATTGCTTTGATTGGATCGTTGCCTGCACCAGGCACCTTTAAAATCTTTTCTGAACTCAACTCTAAGCCCGAGTCTTTTGAACCAACCACACGGATTTTTTCAATTTTCTTGGGAACCACTGATTCCTGAGCGTTCGACTGAGTTTTAATTGATTCAGTCGTTTTTTCATTGGCTGTTGTTGGCAGAGATAAAAACAAACAGCCCGATAAAAGTATAACAATTCGTCCGTTCAAAAGAGTGTCCTATGAATACAAAAGTATAAATTCTAATATTAGACAATTATTACTTTAAAAATAGCGCTTTAGTTCACTTTTTTGTAACTAGAAATTATCGTTAAAGTTTCGGTGTTATGAGTTATCTGAAAACAGGTCCAGCGTAGGTTCTTGAATTGTATTAGAGGAAACATCTGAAGCATCAATCCCTTTTGCAAGCCAACGACGTTTACGCATTTGACATAACTTTATGACTTTTCGTTTATGTTCATCTTCCAACTTCATCCAGCCAAATCTTTCGTCTCGACTTCTAAAGCACCCTTGGCAATAACCATGAGTACCGTTTTGGCAAATGCCAATACAGGGGCTGGGGATTTGAAAGAGTTCTAATTGAGGCATAAGCTAAGTTTAAGGTAGGCGGCAAATATATGCAATATAGGGAATCTAGACAAAAAAAACCCCGCTAACGCAGGGAATTTTAGAATTCATGTTTATTCAATTAAGTCCGTTGGGAACTCATCTCGCATTTCTGCCCAAATTTTCCCAGAGTCAATACCGTACTTACGGATCATATAAATAGATTCATCGTGTTTTGCCGCTCTCGCAAACTTTTCAAGGTCTGCGTAATAACGCTTGGCTAACAGTCGAGCCTCTTCATGAGAAAAATAGTGCCCAGCAATCTTTTCCCAAAAGCCTTTAAAGCCATTCAAAACCAATACATAAATTGAATTACCTGATGCACCAGCTAGTTCGTGATTTAAACGATAATCAAAGTCTGCAAACTCTTGCGGATCGTCTGATACGTTTAGCGCTTCTTGAGCCAATTCAATAACACGATCTGGATTATTTTTAATCGCTCCACGAATATAAATGGCACTTAAATTAGTTCTTGCAGACAACAACTGATCTATAAGAGTTACAGCACCATCGATATCAAGCTTTGCTAACGTCGATAAAATGTTTACACCACACGTATCCCAGTAATTATTTACACGAGTTGGTTTACCGTGTTGAATCGTTAACCATCCGTCACGTGCCAATCGCTGCAAAACTTCACGCAACGTAGTTCGAGTTACGCCAATAAGTTCAGAAAGTTCTCTTTCCGCAGGTAATATTGAACCAGGAGGAAAGCGATCATTCCAAATAGAGTCTACAATGTATTCTTCGGCAAACCCTGCTGGGCTCTGCGCCTTTATTATTTTCATGTAAATTTTTCGTATCTGGTATTAATGAAAACTGATTGTACCAGATGCTTTAAATTGCACAACTAATCAATTTTCACGATTATTTATTTCCTTTTCCGTAGATTTTACTAAACTCTGTTTAATAAAATCCTTTAAAAACCACTAAATTAGTTATCAATTCAATTTTATTTTTAGTACATTAATGCAATAACAATAAGTAAAAATCGTTTTATATTTAAGGAAGGCTAGTAAAGTATGCAACAAAGTTCTCTTAGTGCTTTTTATCAAAACTTTTTAGGAAACTCTCCTGAATGGTACAAGTTAGCAATCATTGCTTGTTTAATCGTCAATCCAATCATTTTTATGGTCGACCCATATATAGCTGGTTGGGCATTGGTCCTTGAGTTTATTTTTACATTAGCGATGGCGCTAAAATGTTACCCATTGCAACCAGGTGGTCTTCTTGTCATCGAAGCAGTTGCAATTGGTATGACAACCCCCGGCCATATCGAACATGAAATATCTCAAAACCTTAGCGTATTATTGCTATTGATATTCATGGTAGCTGGTATCTACTTTATGAAAGACTTACTCATGTATGCTTTCACAAAGATGTTGCTGAAGGTGCGTTCAAAAGTAGCATTGTCCGTAGCTTTTACTTTTTCAGCCGCATTTTTGTCAGCGTTTTTAGATGCATTAACCGTTGTTGCCGTAATCATCACGGTCACTACAGGTTTCTATATGATTTATCATAAAGTTGCGTCAGGTAAGCAATTTGAACATGTTGGCCATGACCATACCGAAGATGAGCATCTTGATAGCCTTAAACGTTCTGATTTAGAAGACTTCCGTGCATTCATGCGAACTATTATGATGCATGCCGGTGTTGGTACAGCGTTAGGCGGTGTATGTACAATGGTTGGTGAACCTCAAAATCTAGTTATTGCGGAGCGAGCTGGCTGGGATTTTATAGAATTTGCGATGAGAATGGCGCCAATCACAATACCAACGTTAAGTGCTGGTCTTTTAACAACCTATGTTCTAGAGAAATTTAAACTATTTTCTTTTGGCTCTGAATTACCTGAGCCGGTCAGAAAAATCCTTATGGATTATGATGCTGACAGCGATGCAAAAATGACAAAACGTGACAAAGTTAAAATTTTTGCACAGATTGCTATCGCAATTTGGTTAATTATCGGATTAGCGTTACACCTAGCAACAGTAGGTCTGATTGGTTTATCTATCATTATCTTGGCAACAACTGTTAGTGGCATTACTGATGAACATCAAATCGGTAAGGCATTTGAAGAAGCGTTGCCATTTACTGCACTATTATGTGTGTTCTTTGCCGTGGTTGCTGTGATCATTGACCAAGGTTTATTTGCTCCTGTTATTCAATGGGTACTTACGTTTGAAGGTACAACAAAGCTGGTAATGTTCTTTATTGCTAATGGCCTCTTGTCTATGGTCAGTGACAATGTTTTTGTTGGTACTGTCTACATCAATGAAGTTGCTGCTGCACTTAAACGTGGAATCATTACTCGTGACGAGTTTGACATGTTAGCTGTTGCTATTAACACAGGTACAAACCTACCGTCAGTTGCAACACCAAATGGTCAAGCTGCTTTCTTATTCCTATTAACATCAGCGTTAGCGCCGTTAATTAGATTGTCATACGGAAGAATGGTTTATATGGCATTGCCATACACTATTGTTTTATCAATCGTTGGTATTTTGATGACTTACTACTCTTTGGAAGTGTCGACAGAATGGATGTACGAAAATCATCTAATAGAGCACCACTCTGCAGTTACTGAAGCGGCTCCGGCCAAACACTAATTATGATTGCAGTATCAAACCTTGCTAATTGGCCAGCCTTGCGCTGGCCTTGGGCTTTTTTAGCAGTCATTGCCCTTTCATTTGAAGCTATCGCTTTATTCTTTCAATACAAAATGTCACTTGAACCTTGCATAATGTGTGTCTACCAACGAGTTGCCATGTTAGGAATTGTTCTTGCTGCCCTTCCAGCTTTGTTGAGACCCGAATTGCTTATCTCTCGGCTAGTTAGTTTTATTGGGTGGTTAACGGCTTCAGCTTGGGGATTAAAACTAGCAGTAGAACATGTAAAAATGCAAAATCCTGAAAATTTCATGCTATTAATGAGCTGTGATGTTTTCCCTAACTTCCCAAACTGGATGCCTTTACATCATTGGTTGCCAAGTATTTTTGAACCTCGTGGCACCTGCGGGGATATTGATTGGATGTTTTTGGGCTTGTCTATGCCTGAATGGATGATTGTCATTTTTACGTCATTTTTAATTTCGGCAATTTCTTTTCTCGCGATAAGACTCGTCAAAAAACAGGCAATTTAAGATATCTCAATAATTTTTTAAATAAATGAATCAATTTTTATTAATTTAAAAATAAATTTAACCTTCTGTTTGATTCTTCTCCTTATACCGAGGGCTTTCTGAGCCCTCGTCAAAATGTCGTCATATTTTCTACTAAAGCGGCAACCATCTTTGGTCTAAAACTTGCTTATAAGTAATCTCAAAAATAATAAAAAAAGGGTTACATCAGTATGTATTTACCGATATTAAGCAATAGAAAAGGGACTTTAGCAGTTGTTGTTTTAAGTCTGGTTGCTGCAGTTACAATGCTGACAGGAATGAAAAGTTACCAACCTCATAGTGCCTACATTATGCAAGGCGCTAGTAAAGGCTCCATGATTTCATTAGTAAATGAAATTGGCGGCAAGGTTGTACATGATTTTGCCGTTATTCCGGCAATTTCTGCAATGTTAACGGATGAACAAGTTTCTAAAATTCAAAATACAAACCCACTTATCCGTCTATTCTCAGATTCTAAAGTGCAACTGGAAGGCAAATCGAAAGATTGGCACAATAAAAAGCCACTGCATTTTAAAGCAGACAAAAACAGTGTTGCTTGGACTGCAAAGAATCGCACTGACTCTGAAGCTTCAATTGAAAGCGTTTCAATCTCATGGCCTGCTAACAACGGTACACTTAAGTCACTTAAAATAAATGGTGATAAAGTGGCAAAGCGCATTGAAGGCGATCATTACACTCATTATTTTGACGAAATGGTAAACATTGATTCTGGCGACAAAGTGAAGTTATCAATGAAGTTTGATTCAATTTCAAGTGTTACTGATAGTGAATACCAAATTGCATTAAACCTAACTGATGGTTCTGTTGTTGAACTAGACTCAGTTAAGAAAAGTGAAAAACGTACCAACGAACGTGACACCTATTTTCCTACTCAAGTTCGTGCAAATGAATTACACGAAATGGGTATTACAGGCCGCGGTGTTGGTGTAGCTATAATTGACTCTGGTTTATCTAAGGTTAAACAGCTTAAATACAACTCGTTTGGTGAAAAACGCAAAATTACTGCAGTTTCATTTCTTAAGAATAAAAAAGATGAATTTGGTCATGGCACTCACGTAACAAGTTTAATTGCTAACAGCGATGTAACATTTGACGAAAACGGAAATGCGACAAACTCATTTAATGGTATTGCACCAGACGTTGACTTGATTTCTATCAAAGCCTTTGACGAAAATGGTGACTCTAGTTATTCAGACGTTATGAATGCAATTCTTTATGTAATT
Organism: uncultured Psychrosphaera sp.; assembly: GCA_963925625.1. Lineage (GTDB taxonomy): Bacteria > Pseudomonadota > Gammaproteobacteria > Enterobacterales > Alteromonadaceae > Psychrosphaera. Next base: position 525 of record CAWUUQ010000175.1, on the reverse strand, counting down.
GTTAATAAAGAAAAGTTAAACATTAAAGTATTAAACCTGTCGTTTGGTTCTGAAGCTAAATCTTTGTATTTTTATGACCCAATCAATGTTGCACTTATGGCTGCGTGGGATGCGGGCATCACGGTGATCACTTCTGCAGGTAATACTGGTTCAGATGCAATGACAGTTGGCGTACCGGGCAACAACCCTTACCTAATTACTGTTGGCGCAACTTCAGATAACTACACTCCATTTAACTTCGAAGACGACTTTGTAACTAGTTTCTCAATCTCAGGCCCTACTCGTGCTGGTTTTATTAAACCTGAATTGGTAGCTCCAGGCGCTCACTTACAAGGCCTAATGTCTAAAAAGTCTAACATCTTTAAAGATTACAGCATTTACGACGATAACAATGGTTACTTCTTGCTATCAGGCACTTCACAAGCATCTGCGGTAACTTCAGGTATTGTTGCACTTATGTTGCAAGACCAACCTAACCTTTATCCAGACGACGTTAAGTGTCGCTTAATCGACACGGCACGCATG
>CAWUUQ010000174.1:0-6011 GCA_963925625.1 uncultured Psychrosphaera sp. | reverse complement strand
CGACAAGCATGGTCATCGTCGCTGCAATTGTATTAAGCACTATGGTTACAACGGAGATTTTTGGTCCGTTGATGTTAAAATTCAAAATATTTCAACCGACCAAAACCAAACAGCTTTCTGGCGTTTTATTACATGTACGTCGATTGTGCATCGCCGCTATTTTATTGTTGTCTTTGTTATTCGATTTTATCTTCAACCAAAAAAGCGAGCTAGCCAGTTTAGGCCTGTTATCATTTATTTTACTCGCGCAAAGCGCTCCTGCAGTAATCGCAGCACTTTACTGGCAAAAGGCCAGTTCTTATGGCGCCATGTGGGGACTCATTGTTGGTTGCCTATTATGGTTTTATACGCTGTTAATGCCAACCTTGTGGCCCAATCTTGAATTAATAAATAACGGGTTGTTTGGCATTTCAATGTTAGTGCCAACGGCCATGTTTGGGTTAACCAAACTCGATATGAACAGTCACGGACTGCTTATTAGTTTATTTGGCAACATACTCTGTTTTATTCTAATTTCTCTGTATTCAAGGCGTTCAATTGGCGAAAAACTTCAAGCTTCTTTATTCCTCAAAAACCCTGATGGAAAATCAAATAACAAACAAGTTAGTTACCATTTAACGATCAACGATTTAATTGGATTGTTAAGGCGGTTTATTGATGAAGAAGCCGTTAGTCGTTTAATGCAGCTTGTGCCTAAAAATGTTCAAAATAATCAACCTGCGCCCAATCATTTAATCGACTTTACCCAAAGTACATTGGCGTCAGTGCTCGGTAGTGCATCAACCAAGCTCGTTATGACTGCTGCGGTTAATGACGAAATAAATGATCGTGACAGTACGCTTGTTGGTGTTGCAAATATTGTTGACGAAGCCAGTCAAATTTTTGAATTTAATAGAGAGTTATTACAAGCTGGGGTAGAAAATATAGAACAAGGCATCAGTGTTATTGATGCTGACATGAGGCTTGTCGCCTGGAACAAACGTTATGTTGAACTTTTAGAGTTCCCTACTGGCTTCTTAACAGCTGGCATGCCTATTGCTGAAATCATAAAATTTAATATCAAGCGCGACATGATAAAAGGTAAAAACCTTCAAGCTGAAATAGCTAAGCGTATTGATTACATGAAACAAGGTAGAGAACACAATTATCAACGTATTTTACCCTCTGGCGTGGTGTTGGAAATTCGCGGGCAAGCGATGCCAGGCGGTGGTTTTGTTAGTACATTTTCCGACATCACCAAACATATTGAAGCCGAAAAGGCATTACAACGAGTTAATGAAACACTAGAGCAACGAGTAGCAGAACGTACACAGGAGCTAGAATTTGCGAAAGCAGAGGCAGAACAAGCAAACAAAAGTAAAACTCGTTTTTTAGCCGCCGCCAGCCACGATCTCATGCAACCTTTTAATGCATTGTCATTATTCACCTCGATGTTAAAACACAAGGCGGCACAAAAAGAGATCACAGATTTAGCCGTCAATATCGAAGACTCTTTGAATGTAGTGGAAGAGTTATTGTCTGACCTTGTAGAGATATCTAAGTTAGATGGCGGTGCGCAGGCCCCAGTTATTTCTTGTTTTGCGATTAATGACATTCTCATGCCTCTTAAAAATGAATTTTCCGCAATCGCAGATGAAGCCAACATTACCCTTAAATTTCAACCTAGCTCATTAACGGTTAAAACGGACAAACGTTTATTAAGAAGAGTCCTTCAGAACTTTCTGAGCAATGCCATTCGATATGCCCCTCTCGCTTTAAAATCAGACCCTAACCGAAAAATCACCATCTTGTTTGGTGTAAAACGAATTCATGGTCAGGCGCAAATAATCGTCGCAGATAACGGTTTAGGCATCGCTAAGGCGCACCAGCAAAACATATTTAAAGAGTTTGAGCGCCTTGAGCAAGACTCGGAAGCACCTGGTCTAGGTTTAGGATTAGCGATATGTGAACGTATTTCAACATTACTTGATTTACCAATTGAGGTTTTTTCCATTCCCAATAAAGGCGCTGCTTTTTCAATTGTGGTACCGGCAAGCATTAAAAAGGATGAACTCACTCAACACGTTTTGGCAACCGCAGTGAACGAGGCTCAACATGACCAACAATCAAACCAACAAATTATGATCATTGATAACGAACCGTTGGTCACCAATGCACTTAAGCAACAATTAGAAACGTGGGGATACAAGGTCATAGCAGCAAATAGCTTTGTTGAGCTTAAAAGCCGCCTGAGCTCGCTTAATGAGAATGAAAGACAAGATATTAGGTTGGTCATTGCCGATTACCATTTAAGCACTCATAGTCGTGCTGAGCATCATAGTAAGCGCCATGATACAGGCAACGATTCCGAAGCGGAAACGGGAATCACCGTCGCACAATACTTAACTAACGAGTTAAACTGGCAGGGTAAAACTATAATTTGTTCAGCGGATCCATCTGAGTCGTTACGTCAAAGTTGCATTGATCATAAATTTGCTTTTATTCGAAAGCCTATTAAAAGTCTTGCACTTAAACGTTTACTTAAAGATGAGTTGCTGAAAAGCTAAGCCAGCCATGGTTCTATTATTAACACCTAGTTTTAATAAAATGGCCGATACATGTTTTTTAACCGTCGTTTCTTTGATGTCTAAGTCATAGGCGATTTGTTTATTTAGTTGCCCGTCTGCAATCATCGACAACACCTTATATTGCTGAGGGGTTAATTGAGACAATTGCTCACCCAATACTTGTCTTTGTTTTGCCTTTTCATCGTCTATAGGTGTATCTGTGCCCGTTGGCATCCAACTTTCACCATCTAAAACAACTTCAATTGCTTGTTGTATTGTTTCCAGATTCGAAGATTTAGGAATAAAACCAGCGGCTCCAAAATCTAAGGCTTGGTGAATAACATCGGCACCGTCATCTGACGAAACCATGATAACCGTTAAGTCAGGATAGTGATTTCTAAGCATCATTAACGTCGTAAAGCCTTCATTACCTGGCATGTGTAAATCTAAAAACACCAATTCTAACTGAGGATTATTTTCAATCATGGCATTAAGCTGTTGCACGTCTTCTGCTTCTAAAATCGCTTGTTGCGCAAAGCTATGGCCTACAGCTTGTTTTAGTGCTGCTCTGAATAGTGGATGATCATCAGCTATTAATACTGTGGCATCTGTCATTAATGTCTTCCTATGAGAAAAGCACACCTAAGGTGTGCTTTTATTTTTACTATCTATTTGATTATGGTTAATCGTGTTTAACGCTTAAAAACGATAACCAACGGTCACATGAATCGTTCTAGGGTCGCCATAATAGCTTGCCAAGGTAGTATCGCCACCTAAACCAGGTGCCCATGAACCATCATCATTTTGAGTAGCGAAATTATATCCGCCAATCATGTACTCTTCGTCGGTAAGGTTTTTGCCATAAATGCCGCCATACCAAGTACCTTCGTTGCTTTCCCACGTAACACCAATATTTAAGTTACCATAACCTTCTTGGAACAGATCATCATTATCTTCAAATAATCGATAATCATCACGATAGTAATATCCACCGTTAACAATAAAGTAGCCATATTCAGAGTCAATTAGGTAACTTGCTGATAACGCTAACGTATAGTCTGGTGTATTAGACAATCCAATAATTGGTGTTAATGCCTTTGGATCATCTTCAATTTCAGAGTCTAAATAACCAAATGCAATGTCAAAACTTAACTCGTCTGTTGCTGCAATGTTCACTTCAGCTTCAAAACCAGTTACTGTTGAGCCTTTTGTATTACCAAGGTTCTGGTTCAACACAGTTGCATCATTCGGATCCGGCGTTACTATAATGTATTGTCTGTCAGTATGATCAATGCTGAACACCGTTAAGTTAGTACGGATTTGTTCGTTCCAATCTTTTTTCATACCAAATTCAATCGAATCAACAACTTCTGGGTTTGCCGCGTCTTCGTTGCTTGATGCACGAGGATTAAACGTGCCTGACTTAAAGCCTTGTGAATAACTAGCAAAAAACATTGTTTTGTCATCTGCATAATATTCAATACCAACACGAGGTGTGAAGCGTGACCAATCTTCAGATTTAGGCGCATCTAAAATATCATCGCCATTGGTATCTGTACCTAAAACCTGCGGGAACGTAATCGCTGAGTCTCTTACATAACCATCAACCCAACCGGTACGAGGATAAACATTTAAGAACTGCAAACCATTACTAACATCTGCTTCTCTTTCTTCATTTGTATAACGAGCACCTACTGTCATAGACAGCTTTTCACTTAGCTCAATACTGCTTTGTGCATATAACGCTTGGCTTTTTGAGTTACTGCAACCAGACACTTCTCGTGTTAAACCTGGCGCTGCTCCGCCAGTTAATGCGCGCCCTAAGAAACCTAATATCGCATCAAAGTGACCACAGGATTCACCATCATATAAATAACCACCAGCAACTAACGTATAACCTTCTCCTTGGTAATTTACCTGTAATTCATGGCTAGTATTTTCATCGTCATAAATAGCTGGAACATCAAAAATATCTAAATCGGTATTGTCAAAGTCGATATTGGTATCTGAATAACTTTCACGACTAGCCGTAATAAACTTCATCGACAAGTCATCGTTAATGGTCCAATCAACCGTTAAACTTAGGCCTTCAACTTCAACTAAATTTTCAGTTGGCATACTTGTATAAGAGTCAAATACACTGTCTGGAACCGGCGCGTCCGTTAATAGACTTGGTAATAAGCGGTATCCACCTTTTGCATTTGAATCATCTTGAGTTTTGTCCCAAGCTAATCGCATGAATAAATCGGTAGACGGTCGATACTCTAACGTTAAACGAGAAGCAGTAACGTCTTTGTTATAGTTCTCTTTGTCTTGTTTACCAACACTGTCAGCAATTTTTAAGAATTCACCAAAACCATCACGAGCTAATTGAGCATGGCCAAAACCAATAAACAATTCATCATCAATTAACGGTATTTGGCCTGTAATTTTTACGTCACGTTGATTATACGAACCCAACGTACCTTCAATATTAAATTCTGTATCACCACTCATTTCTTTAGTGATGTATTTAACCGCTCCACCAATGGTATTTTTACCATAAAGCGTTCCTTGTGGCCCGCGCAAAACTTCAACTCGTTCCACGTCTAGTAGGTCTAAAACCGCGCCTTGTGGACGTGCTAAATAAACGTCATCAACATAAATACCAACTCCAGGTTCATAGCCCCATAATGGATCTTGTTGACCAACACCTCGAATAAAGGCCGTCAATGTGGAGTTTGTACCACGGCTGGCTTGTAAAGTAGTATTTGGTGAGAACTGTTGAATTTCCGTGATCACAGAAATGCCGTGTTCCGCTAGGTCTTGAGCGCTAACAGACGTAACCGCAACAGGAACGTCTTGAATATTTTCTACGGATTTACGTGCAGTGACTTCAATAACTTCAAGCCCTTTTTTCTTTTTCTCTGCGTTTGTTTCAGCAGCAAAAACAGACTGGCTAGTTAATGCGCCTAACACTGCCAATGTGACTGATGTCATCTGTAGATTTTTACGAACTTTCTTACTTATCTTATTATTAATAGTCATAGCGTTACCCTGATTTTTCATCCTGATTTATAACTCAAGCATTTATTTTTATTATTCGACTTAAACAACCCTACCGCACTCTTTAACAAATTGAATTTGTACCTTAGTAGTATATAAAGTGCTCATTGCCGTTTATTTATGGAACCAATGGTCCATTAATTCATTTGCAGCACCCAGTTGGGTTGGAACAAAATACGGAATTGGAGTGAGTTGACTATTTTGTTGAACCGGTATTCCGTGGTTTAAACCTGAATATGTCATTAACTTTATTTTTGTTTTTCCATTTTGTTCCCAGGTTTGCTGTACAACTTCATCATTAATTGTTGATGAGTTAGAAACGGTTGCACCGGACAATAGCGCATACTGTTCCGCCATTTGTTTGGAGTTCCTTGGGTTTACAATGACATCAGAATCTCCAGTTATGATGGTTAAACTTGG
>CAWUUQ010000173.1:0-3366 GCA_963925625.1 uncultured Psychrosphaera sp. | reverse complement strand
TATACAGACGCAGAACGTTTTGTACCAGAATATCCAGATGAAATTTTAGAACGCCAAGCCTTAAATGACATGTTTGCGTCTGTATAACAATAACGTTGAGGCAAGTCATGAACGTCAACCATTTGATTTGGAAACATGATTAGTAGACGCTCAACTAAGTTGCCAAGCTCACGAACATTACCAGGCCAATTATGTTGTTGAAGCGAATCTAATGCACGTTCTGTTAAGTTAAATCGGACTTGATGCTGTTTCTCAAAACGACTAATAAACTCTTGAATTAATAACTCTAAGTCATCACAACGGTCACGCAAAGAGGGAGACTCAATAGGGAATACATTTAAGCGATAATATAAATCTTCTCTAAAACGGTTTTCTTCTATCATCGTTTCTAAATTTCTGTGTGTTGCAGCAATTATTCGAACATCGGCTTTAATGGCTTTATTGCCGCCAACTCGCTCATAAGTACGTTCTTGAATGACTCGCAATAGCTTAACCTGCATTTGCAAAGGCATGTCGCCAATTTCATCCAAAAATAATGTTCCGCCTTGAGCTAGTTCAAATCGGCCTTTACGAGACGAAATAGCGCCCGTAAATGCGCCCTTTTCATGACCAAATAATTCACTTTCTAGAAGTTCGCCTGGAATAGCGCCACAATAAACAGGCACAAAAGGGCCTTTTGCACGGTTAGACAATAGATGAATATTACGCGCAATAACTTCCTTACCCGTTCCTGAGTCACCTAAAATTAATACATTGGCTTCTTTCTCTGCAACTTGATTAATGAGAAATCGAATGGTTTGCATCGCATTTGTTTGGCCAATTAGACCATCGAACTTTGAGCCATCAGATGAAGAATTTTGTCTTGGTAAGAGTCGTTTGTATTCTTGGCAATCACGAATTTGTTGAACAACAACAGGGTAAACAAGAGGCTCACTTAATAATCCGATGACATTCTTTTTATCAAATAAATACTTTAACGTTTCACCAAGTACTAAAAACGGAACTGCTGGCTGCGAAGCAACTACCGCCTCATGATCACCTTCGGCTAATGCACCTAATACGCAGGCTACAACGCCTTCTTCAGGTAAACAGGCTTCATGAAATGAATCACGTTCTACAATTTCACACTGCTCACCAATAAACCTTAAAAGGTCATAGATCAGCTGCGCACGTTTTGCGTTTTCATCAAGGATTACTATCTTACCTAGGCCTGATTGTGGATTACCATGCCTAGCGGTTTGTAGCTCAAAATTCATTCTTTTACCCGGCAACATGCTGATGTAGAGTCAGAGTTCCACCAACATTTTTATTCTTATTTTAAATGATTGTAACCACGAGGCAGGGACTTGCAAGCACTTCCGACAATAATTTGACAAAAGTGCCATTTTTATGACGTTTTTAAACCTCAACACCATGTTGAGTCAGTAGCTCTATAAGTCCAGCTTCGTCGACAATAGGAACATTCAAATCTTGTGCCTTTGTTAACTTAGAACCCGCTTTTTCGCCCGCAACTAAAAAATCAGTTTTGGCCGAAACACTGCCCGCTACTTTCGCACCTAACCCAACTAATAAAGCTTTTGCATCATTTCGACTAACAATACTCAATGAACCAGTAATAACGTAAGTTAATCCTAATAGCGGCAATTCAGCTTCCGCTTTTTTTTCTATAACAGGCCATGTAATGCCCGCGGCCAATAACTCGGCGATGACTTCTGTGTTATGCGTTTCTCTGAAAAATGCAAATACATGCTGAGCGACAATATTCCCCACATCTGAGACTTCAATAAGCTGTTCCACAGTAGCTTGTGTTATCGCATCTAGCGTTAAAAAGTGGTTGGCCAAGTTAGCAGCTGTTGTTTCACCTACTTCACGAATACCCAAAGCATATAAAAACTTAGCCAGCGTGGTTTGTTTAGCGTCAATTAATGCTTGTACTAAGTTTGCTGCAGATTTTGGTCCCATGCGTTCCAAACTTTGAATTTGCTCTTTGTTTAAAGCGAACAAATCCGCTGGTGACTTAATCATTTCAGCATCTACCAGCTGGTCTACAATTTTGTCGCCCAGGCCGTCTACATCAAATGCCTTTCTTGAAGCAAAATGTTTAATTGCCTGTTTCCGTTGCGCACCACAAACTAAACCACCTGTGCAACGGGTTACCGCCTCGCCTTCTGGCTTTTCTACATGCGAAAAACAAACTGGGCATTCACTTGGAAATACGATATCTCGAACATCAGGCGTTCGCTTTTCCAGAACCACGGCGGCAACTTGAGGAATAACATCACCCGCGCGTCGAATGATTACAGTGTCGCCAATTTTTATGCCTAAACGTTCAATTTCTTCAACATTGTGTAATGTTGCATTTGAAACCGTTACCCCGCCAACAAAAACAGGCTCTAATTTAGCTACGGGAGTTATTGCGCCGGTGCGACCAACTTGAAACTCAACGTCTCTTAATAACGTCATTTCTTCTTGAGCAGGAAATTTGTAAGCGATGGCCCATCTTGGAGCTCTAGCCACAAACCCTAAGGTTTCTTGTAATGCAATGTCATTGGTTTTGATAACAGTGCCATCAATTTCATAATTTAATGAGCTACGTTTTTGCTGGATGTCTTCATAAAACGCCAAAACGCCTTTTAAGCCTTTTGCCACTTTCACTTCTGGGCATAAAGGAAGTCCCCAGCTATTCACCATTTTCAACCGTTCGAAATGACTATTTGGCAATGTAATTTCGTCACTTACTATGCCTAAACTGTAAGCATAAAAGCCAAGTGGACGCATCGCTGTAATTTTAGAATCTAGCTGACGTAAACTACCAGCTGCACCGTTGCGAGGATTTACCATAGGTTTAGTATTATTTTTTAAAGCAAGTTCGTTATAGGCATTAAATCCATCAAGCCATAAAAAGACTTCGCCACGAACTTCTACTCTTTTAGGGACGTTATTTCCCGTTAGTCTTAACGGAATTGACTTAATGGTTTTGACGTTTTCTGTAATATTTTCGCCAACTGCACCGTCACCTCGGGTTGCAGCTTGAACCAAAATACCTTCTTCATACAATAAACTAACCGCTAGGCCATCTAATTTCGGTTCACAACAAAACTCTATGTCGCCGTCTATATTAAGCTTGTCAGCAATACGCTTATTAAAAGCAACAAACTCTTCTTCAACCATGGCATTATCTAATGACAACATTGGCACTTCATGACTGACTTGTTCAAACTTATCTAAAGCCTGACCGCCAACTCTTTGGGTTGGAGAGTCTACTTGTTTTAATTCAGGATACGCTGCCTCCAATCCTTGCAATTCCTTAAACAAGCGATCGTACTCAATGTCGGGAACCGTAGGATTATCATTTACATAATATTC
>CAWUUQ010000172.1:0-8073 GCA_963925625.1 uncultured Psychrosphaera sp. | reverse complement strand
GTATTTATACGGGTTGTTGTTAACGTATAAATAACGGTTGAATGACATAACAGGGTTTTGAGGTGTCCAACCAACAGGATCATTCGAGTAGAAACGACCTATGACTGGATCATAGTATCGTGCCTGCATATAAAGTAATCGGAAACGTGTTCAGATTACTTTCTTTTGAAGTGGGAATAAAAGGCTTTACTTCCTTGGCTATATGCTTCACTTAATCAATTAAAAACACTTCTTGATATTTATTTTCTATTTCTGTTACCTCAGTCTTCGTTAATGCAGAAAACTCCTTAGCTTTGCCTCTGTTAGATAATTTTCCATTCCCCTGTCGTAAAAAATTTAGTAATAAACTTAAACTTTTTTGAGGCATGTCAAAACGATTATTTATATAGTTCCAAATCTCATCGTACCTTTCGAGGTAAAGGACTTCCTCAGGAAGTACAGTGTCAACCGTTTCTTTTACGCACTCAAACAAGAATTCAACTTGGCGTGTCATATCTCCATATCGGTACAAATCTGCCGTTTCATTTGTAACATGAACATTGTTATCTACCGTAGGTTGCCATTCAACATACTTCAAACGCGGACTTGTAAATTGCTCTAACACGGCTTTGTATTCTTCAATTTTTTCTAGAATGATTGCTGATACTGGAAAAATAAGCCCTTTAGGCGTGAAGCCACTCTCAGCTAATACGTGATGAATTAAATAGCGATGTATTCGTCCATTACCATCTTCTAATGGATGAATAATAACAAACGAAAAGGCAATGATTGCAGCGGCTAAAACAGGGTAAAACCCTGAGTTTTTCATTAGTTCATAAGCATTTAGATAGGCAGCTAGTAACTCATCTAAATCTTCTGGTTTGGCTGATATGTGTTCAGGTATTGGTATGTTGGTCACACGATCATGCTCACCAACAAAACCGCCAACGCAACGAATTCCCGGTAGTATAAATCGACCATCGGGAATGACTACTTTTTGTAATCGCTCTATCTCATCTACTGTTAATGGTTGCATACCTGCTTGCCCGATAATTTTCCCCCATCGTTCTATACGATTATGAGGCGGCGCTTCTCCTTCAATGGAATATGAAGCCTTGGAGTCTGAAAGCAATAAAAAAGCAGCAGCCCTTGTAAGTAAATCACTGTGAACAGCCCCTATATTTTGAGCGGCTTTTTCGTCTAAGTTTTCTCCAATATACTGAACAAGTTTCTCTGTTTTCTTAATTAAAGGACAAAAACCATTAACACCCGGTAAGTTGTTATTTATTCGTTGGCGTGAGACCTTTGTTTTACCGCAGCCAAATTGTAGTTTTTCGTTTAGCGCGTCAACATAATTGCCTGTAGTAACATCTTTAATAGGTAGTACTTGCGTAGTAAGCCATTCATAAAAAAACCAAATTCTGCGGCTATACGCACCTGTTATTTCACTTTCAATTGAGGTTCTAATATCTTCGATTGCTAAAGCGCCAAATAAGCTTTTCATAATTGCTAAATCAGCACCTTCGTATTTCAACGCAAATGTTAATTGTGCAAACCAATGCGCTTCTGGCTGATAACGGCTTCCCCATATTAACCATCTTCCTTTGCTTCGTTTAGCGTTTATAGCCGGAACTATGGCGCATATCGCATTAGGAGCAGGAACGCTTAGTTGAAATTCATTGATAAGCCAAGCATATCCAACCAGCTCAGCTTCAGGCTCTGGGTAGACTTCTTCATCAAAAAACTTTACGCGTTTAGTTAATACCATATTACCAACCTAGAAATGATGATTTATCATGAAAAATGATTCTTAACCATGAAAAGTGATTATATAAAACACCACTTCATGAATTACGATTACAAACTATATTATGACTGAAAATTTAAATCAACTGCGTGAAAAACAATTACGAGTTATGAAATATAATTCATATATGACATAAAGGTGTGAATTACGGTTATTTATTAGTAAATATCATAGAAATGAATGACAAATTAAAGTCACAAAAAAGCCTGAGTCCGATAGCGTATCGAAATCAGGCCTTGATAGCCGCTTAGAAGTGAGTCCAACTTAACGGGGTCACTTCATAGTGCGAGGCTTTGGATTCAAAATGTATAAACCTAAAGTTAATTGTAAATTCGCATCCGAATGGCACACCAAACACCAGCCTATGGAACAGCAGGCATTTTTAAGCTGACACACGACATGCATATCGATGGCACAGGTGAAATAGTCGAGATTAGATCCACGCTTTGATTATCTTTTTAACTGAATTTTTTCTATGATCATCTTAAATTCTCATGGGGTTTAAATCGGTGAATACAATTATTAAAAACTGGCACATCGTTTCTGTTTTTGATGGTGAAGAATTGATTGGGAAAGTTTTGTGGGGGATCTGTGTTGATGACATGACCTACCGATTCGCAACAGACGATTACATTAGCACATCCAAAATAGTAGAAATCTCGCCTCAGAACAAGCTAATAAAAACTGCCAGTGGAAGCTTTTATCAAGTTATTGGCGAGGGCCAAAAAGCTCAAGTGCAAATAGAGGACTTCGAACTGCTTCGCCAAGGATTTTCACCTGAGCAGATCACCCACTTGAATTTGGCACCAAACGGTTTTTTTCATTGAGCCGCTAGCTCCACTTGAAAACAAACATTAAGCCACCAAAGCCAGAAAAAAAAGCCCCGCGAGGGCGAGGCGATGTAAGTTGGATTCAAGACTGAGCTTATGTTGCAAAAATCATCGGTATACCGATCAGAATAAGAATTACGCTAAAGGTCATATAAAACTTAAACTTCTGAAATTCTGTACGCTTTTTCATTACTGCCTCCCTATGGTTAAGTGATAGGTCTGGCAAGTGTCTTCGATAATATATAATCCATGAAATAAAGATTATGCTAGCTATTGAAAAACAAAGCCCCGCGAGGGCGAGGCTTTGGATTCAAAGGTTAAGTAGCGTCTAACTCTACCTGAGTTCCAGCTCCATCCTTTTTAAGAATGTGAAGCAAAGAGGAGCGTTCAACCTTGTAAGTCTTCAGTTCACTACCTTTTGGCATTTTTTTTAAATACTGCTTAGCTAATTCCTCAGAACTCCATATTTGAACGGCAAAAGCGTTTTCAGACACTTTTCTCCTATTCATATTCGTACTGGTTAAATCTGAATCGCTCTGTACAGTAGTGTTAGTAATCACGTAATAAAATTCCATTATTCACCCTTTTACTGAATGTCATCTGGCACGCTGGGAACATCTGGTGCTTTTGGAGTTTCGGAAGTTTCGGGTTTATCAGTTTCCAAGTCAAATATCTTAGAACCACCACAAGTATCTATGCAGTCATGAGGAACCTTGCCGTCACCAGTAATAATTGCTCCTAGAGGAAGTTCAGATACAGTTGTTTCGCCCACCACATTTCCATCAGAGTCAACAATGGGTAGCTTTGGTTCTGGCGTTCCTTGTTCACTATCAGAGTCTCCCATTGGAACATCGGGATCTCGACCATCTCTGACTTCAACGGGTTTAGGGGTTGGAGTTATTATACCGTTTCTTTGCAAAAACTTTTTAAAACTTCGATATGCTTTCTTAACAGTACGAGCAGGATTTTTCATGGCTCGAAACGCCAGTCTTCTCACCTGTCCATCTGGATCTGTATACTTATACGGGTTGTTACCTACGTAAGAATAACGATTAAATGTTGTGACATCCCCAGTAAATCCAACCGGATCATTCGAGTAAAACCGCCCGATAACTGGATCATAGTATCGTGCCTGCATATACATTCAACGACACTACGTTCTAAAGTAGAATATCAAAAAAAAGAGAAACTCCGAATAACTGAAGTTTCTCTTTGTCTTTTAGCTTTCTGTTTAGCCGTAACTAAGTATTAGCTTAATCTTAGCTTAGTCCTTGGCTAAAACTACAATACCTTGATGCTAGGTAAGTTTACTTTTCTTTTTTAACCGTCAGTTTAGGTTCTAAACCTTCTGTTAGTTGAGCAGCAAGACCTGCATAACGGTATCCTTGTAATTTTCCGTCGTGCTTTTTCGCCGCTTCTTTTAGCTCAGATTTTAGCTCAGTCGCGATGCCTCTCAACATAGCAACAAGAGTAGGAGAAGACTTAGTTGACGAAATATCCATTAGTAACTTAGTTACAAAATAGTCTTGTAACATAATTGTATATTGGTCTGACTTTGAACGACGAGATTTGATGTCACCATAGATAGCATCAACAAACTTGTTAACAGTTTTTACTGGATCCATAACGTTCTCACCAGCTGCTTGTAACTTAATTAAAGAGTCTAGGCGATGTGCAGCCAATGGACTGCCTACAGCTTGTCTTATAATTGAGTTAGCATACTGCTCAAATTTATCCTGGCCTATGCGCTTCAAGATCTCTTTGTTATTCCAAAACTCTGGTAGGTTTACCCCGTTGTCTATTAAAAACTTCACGGCGCGTTCTTGTTTCTTTTTAGAGTAAGGTTCAAATACTTGCTTTTCTTTATGATCTTGAGTTAATTCATTGCGATAAATTACACCACCAACTGCTTTGGCAACATGGCCAAGCTCTCGAGCGTGTTGCTGAATTACTGTTTTGTAGGCGTTGTCTAACTCGTCGTAACCCTTGTTTGGTTCAAAACTAGTGGCGTTAATAAGATCATCTAAAATACGCTTTTTGTTTTTCTGTCCTAGTCTTGTCGCTTCAACCGGATCATCACCAATTGCTTCAGTTAAAATACGTGGGTCTAAGTAGCTTGGTTTAGAGTAAGCATCCCAACGTAGTCGATCATCATTTAACTGACGGTCTGCAATTTTACTCAAAAGAACGGTTTCTTCTTTTGGTGTAAGGTCACCTGTAAACTCTTTATAACCCCATTCAACTGCAAACTTGTCATATGGGCCTGGGTCATAATCAATTGGCGACACACCATCTTCTGGTTGAATTACATAGTTAAATCGAGCGTAATCCATGATTGATGCAGACACACCAAATTCTTTCACAAACTCAGGGTCTCTTAACTGGTCAATTGTATATGAATTATTGCCAATAAAATTATGGTGTAAGCCTATTGAGTGGCCAACTTCATGAGCAACAACAAAACGCACTAAATCGCTCATAACATCGTTAGGTAAAGGTAGTTTTTTGGCTCGTGGGTCGGTTGCGCCAGCTTGAGCAAAGTACCAACCTTCTAGTAACTTAATTACGTTGTGGTACATACGCACATCTGCTTCAATAATTTCGCCTGAACGAGGGTCAGCAACATGTGGGCCTTGTGCATTTGGAATACCCGATGGGATCCAACGAACGACTGAATAACGAGCATCTTCTGGGTCCCAATCTGGATTTTCTTCCATGCTAGGTGCCATTTTTGCAACGATACCGTTTTTAAAACCAGCTTGTTCAAAAGCCGATTGCCAAAACTCAATACCTTCTTTTACCGCTTCAACATACTTCTGTGGTGTACCACGGTCTATGTACCAAACGATAGGCTCTTTTGGTTCACTGACTTCTAACTCTGGGTTTTTCTTTTCTAAACGCCAGCGCTTAATGTAACTGAAGTTGTCTAGTTTATTTTTTTCTGAACTGTAATCTGAGTAGTTCGCGGTGAAATAACCAACACGTTTATCATAAAAACGAGGCTTCATTGGCGTATCTGGCAAAGCAAAAATAGAGTGACGTAACTCTTTAGTTTCGTTTACTTTAGTACTGGTAAATTGGGCTAACACGGTAGCTTCAATATTTTTTTCAAACGCCTTAACTTTAGTAATTAAGGATGTTTTTTTGTTCAGTTTAAAATTTGGTGCTTTAGGCGCTTTTGGATTTCTTGGCGCTCTTGGTGCTGGGAAAAGTTCTTTGTGCTCGCCCATGTATAAGCTTGTAATGTCAACAACAGGCGACTTAGCTTCATCTGTTGAAAAAGTCGTAATTGGCAGCTTGGTAATGATGGCGTCGATGGACGCTTTTTTAACAACTAAAGACTCTCTTGAACCGTCTTCAGATACCACAGAATAATTGCGGCTACGCAATAAAATATCGTCACCATGGCGTTCAAAAATAACATACTGGCGGCCTATATCAGCACTAATCACGCCTTTACCAGGTTGTGTACCAGAGGTCTTAACTTGCCATACAAACTCACGACCTAACTCAGCAGCTGGGATCTCAAAGTACACTTTGTTGTCAACAAGGTGAGTGGTAAATATACCTTTTGATGTTATCGCCTTGTCAGTAACAATATCGGCATAGTCTTTAAATTTGCTTTTTTTCTTGTCAGCCTTTTCCGATTTTTCTGACTCTTCATCCTCTTCAGTTTCTTCTACTTTAACTACAGCAGCAATCGAATATTCAGGTGCAGCGGTTGGGCTAGACTTGGTTAGCGCGTCAATCTCGGCTTGCGTCAGAACCGTAGCGGCGGCACTGAAGCTGGTGATACTTAAAGCCAGCATTGTTTTGTTTAATAAATTCATGTCGGTATATTTATTCCTGTTCCAATTTTTTGTTTTTATATTTAGATCTATGTTTTTTTGGATGTCTTATTATTTTGTATAAATTATTCTCACCCAATAGTCTATCTATCTGAGACTAATCGTTTATTTGATAAGGTTAATTGATTCTTAAACAAAAAAAATCCGTTAGCTAATGTGGCCAACGGATTTTTGTTCAGACAAATTAATTAAACGTTAGATTGAATAATCAACCACTTTATAGTTCAACGCTTCTAATTTAGGTTTTAATGTTTTTGCATCACCAACAACAACAAAGATCATGTCTTTAACGCTAAGGTGTTTTTTAGCTAATTCATTAATTTCTTGTTTGGTAATGGTCGCAACAATTTTATTACGGTCTTTTACAAAACTAGGAGACAAGTCATGTTCTAAAATTTGCCCCAAGAAGCGCAATTTAGCTCCCGGCGTTTCGTACTTAAGAGCGTCACGCTGGTTAATAGCTTTGCGCATAAACGCTAACTCTTCATCTGTTATGCCATCTTTTTGGAAACCAGATATTTCGTTAACAAACTCAACAATAGACTTATCAGTCGCATCCGCTCGCACTTCCGCACTAGCTGTATAGCCACCGATTAACTTGTCGCCCCAGAAGTATGAACGCGCACCATAGGTGTACCCTTTGTCTTCACGAAGGTTTAGGTTAATACGGCTGTTAAACGCGCCACCTAAAACGAAGTTCATTAGGTTTGCTTTATAAAACTCACCAACGATGTCTTCTTTAATACCTAGTTTACCGATGCGAATAGCAGATTGTGCCGCATTATCTTTATTGACAAGATAAACCGTACCCGCTTCAAGTGATTGTTTCGCGATTTGAAGGTCTAATTCTGGACCTTTACCCTGCCAAGTCTCTAAAACGCTTAACGATTTTTTCACAGCAGGTTCAGCCATGTCAGAAACCACAATGATTTGCGCACCACTTGGTTTTAAGTGTTTATTGTAAAAACCTTTTACGTCGGCAACGGTCATAGTAGAAATTGTTTGTTCAGTACCACCATTAGGCATACCGGCAATTGTATTTCCAAACATCAGCTGGCGATAGGCAGCAGACGCTAAGTAACCCGCGTCTTTTTTGTTATTTTTAATGCCTTGGATCACATTATTTTTAACTCGGCTAAATTCAGCTTCATCAAACGCTGGCATCATTAGTTTTTCCAACACTAATGCCATTGTTTTATCTAAATTTTTAGTTAATGCATTAACGTTAACGGTGACGTAATTGTCATTCGCAGAAACTGATATTTGGCTACCTAGTTTCTGGATTTCTTTACTCATGTCTTCAGCAGAACGTTTGGTTGTTGACTCACTTAACATTGCAGCAAGCATTGACGCTAAACCGGCTTTATCCGTCGTTTCAAAATATTGACCCGCTGGTATTTTTAGCAATACCGACGTTGTTGGTGTTTCATTGCTTAAGGCACCTAACACTTTAATTCCATTTGCAAGTTTACCCTGCCACATATCTGGAACATCAACGGCCTTGTTGGCTTTTGCTACCGGCATTTTGCTGCGATCAAAATCGTCTTTAGCAACACGAACTTTTAGATCATCTGCAGTTGTAGTTGATTGTTCGCCAATCGTTCTTTTT
>CAWUUQ010000171.1:0-6721 GCA_963925625.1 uncultured Psychrosphaera sp. | reverse complement strand
ACGACAATGGGAATTAACTATACTTGTATAGGTCAAATTCGCGGTGGTCAACAAGGTTTAGAATTATCACGTCATGGACTTCCTTTTAACGTTCAACGTGAAAATGGTTTCCAACACTTTTCAGAAACAGAGTAACCTATGAATTTAGACGAACCGGCGAAACGCTTTAACCTTTGTAATAAGATTCATTTATTAGCAACAGGGTTTGGCAGTGGTTTAGCACCAAAGGCGCCTGGTACATTTGGCACTATCGCTGCTTTACCATTTTACCTAATGTTCGTTTATTCACCATCTTACTGGTTCTTCATTTTTACAGCAGTTGTTTGTATTGTTGGTCCTTATATTTGTGGGAAAGCTGCCGAGGACATTGGCGTACCAGATCATAAATCAATTGTTTGGGATGAGTTTGCTGGAATATTTATAACGCTTTGTTTTGTACCGTTTAGCTGGTTAGCTGTGGGTGTTGGTTTTATACTTTTCCGTTTTTTCGATATTCTAAAACCATGGCCAATTAGTTATTTAGACAAGCATGTTCATGGTGGGTTAGGTATTATGATTGATGATATTGTTGCTGGTTTTGCGGCCGGCGTCGCGCTTTATTTCATTATGCCGCTAATAACTATCTAAATTTTAGTAACCACTTTTATGTATTCTTAAACAAACAACTTGGATCAATGATTAGGCTGTGTTTGTTCTCGATTTGAACTAAGCCTTTTAACATCGTTTTTACTTCAGAATCTAATTCAAAACCTATTGATGTAATCTGTTCAAGAGAACGTATATCTGACTCATCTACATGAATGCTATCCGATACTTTGTCGACTAATAAACCAACAAGTGGGTCACGACCATTCTCAGTGGTATAGACTATAATCGGCTTGTAGTTGTTTTCCACTTGTTCAATTGCTGAATCAAACAGTCGCTCTAGTTTAAGATTAACAGTCTTATTTTCCGGTTGGATCTGCTCATCGCGTAACAACTCTTTTACTTTAGTTAGGATGCTATTCAGGTCATCATCTTCACTCTTAAAATTTTTATGCCACTTTAAAAACTCATTAGTTTTTTTATTTTTAGCTAAGTCGTTTAAAGCGTTAAATTTAAGTTCTGTCAATTGTGTAACAACGTCTTGGTTGGTAATCGCAGTAGAGCGCTTATTAAGAATTTTACCGAGATCAAAAATAGAAACAGGGGTATTCATAAACTCTTTAACACCAATGAAGTTAGGATTGTCATTTGGCATTTCAGTTAAATTGTTTTTATATTGCTCAGTTAACAGTATATTTAATATAGCTAACGAAATTGTCTTGGTGCCCACTTGAAAATTAACCAAATCCATCGTTAATTTTCCTCTTTTAATAATCGTAGTATTAGTCTAGTAGAGCTACCAAAAACAACAAGTTAAAAGCAGAAGGGAGTTAGCTTTTATCCTCTTTGTCTTTATTTTCACTTGCTTCATTTGTTGGTTTTTTATCAACGCTAATATCCGTATCAAAATCAGCATCACCTGACGTCATCAAGTTATTCAATTTAAGCGAACGTAAGCCAAGAGCAGGGCCACTTAAGGCATATAGGATGAATACGGTAAACAAAACTTCAGCAGGGCGAGCGGCAATTAATACAAATAGTAAAACAATGACCAGTAAACTAATAAATGTATTACGGTTCTTTAAGTCTAAATGTTTAAAAGCACTGTATCTAAAATTACTGACCATCAACAAACCAGAACTTACAGTCATAAAGGCAATCACAGAGCCTATAGCCTTGTTATCAAGGTTAAACTCGGTTGCCACCCATATGGAGCTAGCCACAACTGCAGCTGCGGCTGGAGAAGCAAGTCCTTGAAAGTAAGTTTTTGAACCGGAAGACAATTGCGTATTAAATCGTGCTAATCGTAATGCTGCACAAACAACATAAACAAATGCCGATAACCAACCAATCTTACCCAATCCAAGTAACCCATAATTATAGGCAAGCATGGCGGGTGCTATACCAAAGGAAACGATATCAGCCATGCTATCAAACTGCGCACCAAACTCGCTTTGAGTCCCTGTCATTCTCGCGACTCGTCCATCAAGGCCATCAAAGATCATCGCTATAAAAATAGCGATTGCAGATTCAACAAATTGGCCATTGGTTGCAGAAATTATCGCGTAAAAACCTGAAAATAATCCGGCTGTTGTGATTAAATTAGGCAATAAATAAAAGCCTTCTTGTTGTTTTTTTTGAGAACTATTCGGATTAGACATTAATTATTCTTTTATTTTTGTGCTATTAAGGATATAAAAGCACAGTACCACATAGAATTAAAAGACAAAAAGGGGTCTTAATGAGGTTTTTAATTATTTTGTGCGTGTTTTTCATGAGCGTATCTAACGCCAATGCGCAAAAAGTAAAAGTATACCGTTGGGTTGATGACAACGGTGTTGTTACTTTCAGTGAATATCGCCCTAAGTCGAATAAGTATGTTGAGTTAGAAATAGAAGGTGACAGAGTTCGCACCGGTCAGTTTGACTCTGAAGGTGTTGATCTAACGGCTGGGAATAGAACAACGAATGGTGAGCCTGCGCCAGAAGTTGAAGAGCTAAACTCACAAGCTAAAATGTATTGCGAAAAGGCACGCCATAATCTTAAAGTGTTAGATTCATTTAAAAACGTTAGAGTGTTAGATGATAAGGGTAAACCTAAAACGCTGACACAAAATGATGTGGATCAGCAAAAAAGGCTGGCGAATCGTCAAGTTGAGTTATTTTGTAAATAGTGTTTAGAACCATGCATTACTAACAACAAACATAAAAAAACTAGACGTAACGTCTAGTTTTTTGTTTTAACTAAAGCCGTTTTTACAATGACTTCAATCTTTCTCAACAGGCTCTGGTAATTCAGGCTCTGGTATTTCAGCCAAAGGCCAACCACCTAACTCTTTCCAACGATTTACCATATAACAAAACAAGTCTGCCGTTTTTTCTGTATCGTATTTAGCGGAATGAGCCTCTTTATTGTCAAAACCTAAACCTGCTCGTTTACAAGCTTCTGCCAACACCGTATGGCCAAGACTTAAGGCAGCAAAAGAAGCAGTATCAAAAGTAACAAAAGGGTGGAAAGGAACACGTTTATAATTAGCACGTTTGATTGCCGCCATAAAAAAGCCATGATCAAATGCAGCATTATGAGCAACAATGACTGAACGATTGCAACCAGCAGCCTTCTGACCTTTACGCACTTCCTTACAAATTTCCTTAATTACTTCGGACTCTTCAAGTGCGCCGCGCAGAGGGTTAAATGGGTCTATACCATTAAAATCGATAGCCGCTTGTTCTATATTAGCGCCTTCAAACGGTTCAACATGAAAATGCAACGTCTTGTCACGTTCTAAAATGCCTTCATCATTCATCTTTAACGTTGTTGCTGCAATTTCCAATAAGGCATCGGTTTTTGAATTAAAACCAGCGGTTTCAACATCGATAACAACAGGATAAAAACCTCTAAAACGACTGCTTAATAAATTAAAATTAGGTTGTTCTTTTACTGGGGTATTTGAGTTCTCAGAAGATCCGCTCACAATGCTCACATAATTAAGGCTTTGAATGGCGCTATTATCACATGACTTACGAATATTTTCATTTAAAATTAAGAGTGCTAATTGGTACGTCATTTGCTAGTTTGAGTTAGACTTATTATGTGAGTGGGCCGAAGTAAAATGACAGTAAAGACATCAAACCAAACGTTTATAAAATTAACAACGCGTACCGTTGCTTGTTTTTTGCTTTCAGCCGTCTGTTTTGCATACTCTCATGGGAATCTTCGCCATTACTCAGCTTCATTAGATAATTCGGTTTGGGCCAATAATAACAACTCTCGGTTACAGTGTGAGTTACAACATACTATCCCTAATTACGGCACGGCAATATTTAGCAGTGCGGCAAGTAAACGCTCAAATTTGCAGTTCGAACTCGATCTTCGTCGTTTACCAGCAGATTACTCTTTAGCGCAAATTGAATCAGTACCACCACAATGGCGCCCTGGTCAGCAAGCGACTGGAATAACGGAAATGCAGTGGCGAAAACAGTTTAATGGAGATGTCGACGAACAGTCAGCTTGGGTCATGCTAACTGAACTGGAAAAAGGTTATTTCCCAACACTATATTATGCAGATTGGCACAATAAGTCTGATCGAGTTGCGGTTGCCTTGGCGGCCACTAATTTTAGACCAGCCTATTATGATTTCTTGTCATGTATGGATCAGTTGCTTACCTACAGCTTTGAAGATATTTCATACACAGTACTAAATTTTGAAAAGAACAGTGCTGTATTAGATAAGGCTTCAAAGAAAAAGCTAGCTCAAATTAAAGAATATTTAAGTTACGATAAAAACATAGAATTAATTAAAGTAAAAGCCTACAGCAGTTCATGGGGCGGGCGTTATACCAATTTAAAAGTATCTGAAAAGAGGGCGAGTGAAGTAAAAGACTTGTTTGTTAACTTTGGTATCAACGCAGACAAAATAGCCGTTGAAGGCTTTGGTGAGAAACGCCATATTGCGTCGAATGAAACCATTTTGGGGCGAGCGGAAAACCGTCGAGTTGTTATTGAAATGCAGAAGCCTTAATAGACCTCTTAACTGCAGTTTATATTAACTACGTTAAACAGATGTGTATAGGCTTTATCGGTGGTTTTTAGTCTAAAGAGGCCTACCTTTATTTTTTTTATATTCTCGGATCTGAAATCGCATTGGCATTACCGTATCTTGTATTGCTGTTGCCGATTGATTATTGCCTTGATACCTCAAAATATAATTATTAATTGAATCCTTGATAGGCTGCGCACTCTTTAACGTGGACTTATGGGCATTGTTTATAAGTGCATTGTTTGAAGGTTCAATTGATTGCACGCCCATTTGCATTTTCGAATGTAGTGTTGATTGTAAGATTAAATCACTCAACAACTCTGCACACAAAGGCGCTGATGTTAATCCTCTTGCTCCAAGCCCAGTCAAACAAAATAGACCTGACGATGGGTTAACAAAGTCACCCTGAAGTTTGTCACTGCGCTTTAACTGCCCATTGTTTTTATCAATATAATGTTCAACCCACGACCAATCCATCACCTCGCCAACTAATGGCAAGTGGTCCGGTGTTGTCGCTCTTACTGCGGCATTATTATGGTTTATGTCGTTAACACTAACTTCCTGAGCCCAAGGTTGTAATGGGTAAGTAGAGGCAATTTGAGTGATATTCTTAGCATCAGCCTTACTTGAAGGGCGAATATCTATTAGTTCAGGTCTACATTGTTGTTTAACAAATGTGGCGCCAAAAGACTGAAAATGTTGGTTTTTTTCTTTATAAGAATTACCTTGTTCTGCCGAATTTAAAGGAGTTTGTGTAGAAGGGGTAATATATCCTTGATGGCATAATACAGTTTTGAGGTTATTTACTTTTTTGTTTTCAGTAAAACTCGAAACTTGTCCTAAAACGTATTCAAGTGGCAACACTGTTGTTTGTGGCAGCATTCCAGAATTAATTCCTGCACAAATTGCGACGGCATCGTAATGCCCATTGTCCACAAGCACATTATCTGTAGTTACGGCCTGAGTATTTTCAGCAATTAACGACCACCGAGAACCGTTTCTTGTTAAGTCAGTGACCTTACAGTTAGTCTTAATTTTAAGCTGCCCTGTTTGGGTTAACTGCGAGGATAACCAATGACAAAGCTCTACCGGATTTAACCAACCGCCATCGGGATAAAATAAACTAGGGTAAGGCAACTCAAGATTTGCTACTTCACTGCTTTGTTGTGCACTTAATTCCGTTACTATTGGGGACCAGTTTTTGGTAATGAAGGAAAATTTATCTGCCATTTCTGGGACAACCGCTTGTTGTAATACACCGCACCATTGATGATTAACTAATTCTTTATTTGGTAATCTATTTTTAAAATAGGTGATGGCATATTCATAAGCGGTGGCGTAAAACTCGGCTAGAAGTGTTCTTTTTGCTTGAAGCAAAGGGTAAATAGCACCTTGTTTGTTACTAGAGCCCTTAGTAGAAATTTTGTCATCCTCGCAAAACAGAGTAATTAACACTTCAGGAGACTTTTTAATCAAATGATCTGCAAGTAAAAAACTCGCTATGCCACCACCAATAATGGCGATCTGTTGCGTTTTTAATTCACTGCTGGCAGGTCGATTCATTATATCTAACTCAGTTTATTGTTAATGGTGTCTATTTTTAGGGTTAAAAAAAATAATATTTGAATTTTTAATCCACTTTAAGCACGAATTTTACGCGTTTCAGGGCTATAAAGTAACGAAAAGTTAACAAAAAATAATTCGGCTAACACTTGTGCGCTGAAATTAGACCAGTTAATCTAAAAAAGTGCGTAGAATACTGGCAAAAATATCATTCATAAAATCAAGAATTGGGATAATTATGAAAAGAGCAGTGATTACAGGCATGGGAATCGTGTCGAGTATTGGTAACAATAAAGATGAAGTATTGGCAAGCTTAAAAACAGGCAAGTCAGGCATTAGTGCTTCTGAGCAATTTAAAGAGTACGGCTTACGTTCTCAAGTTTGGGGCAACATTGACCTAGACGTGACTGAACATATCGACCGTAAAACAATTCGATTTATGGGTGAAGCGTCAGCATATGCGTATATCGCTATGAAAGAAGCGATTGCAGATGCTGGTTTAACCGATGAGCAAGTTTCTAACCCTCGCACTGG
>CAWUUQ010000170.1:0-2814 GCA_963925625.1 uncultured Psychrosphaera sp. | reverse complement strand
TTTTTGAGGCTGAGTCGGTTTTAATCCTGCCACTTGAGAATTCGTTCGTATATTGGTCGGACGCTGAACATTCTCATTTTTTACAACCATATGTTGGCCAAGGTTGTCAGGACAATCTATTACTTGCGCCTTGTTGTTCATACATACATTTTGCTCAACGACTTTATTTTTTTCACGCGCCGAGTCGTTGCCACTGACAGAGTCAACGATCCCACATCCCATTAACGAACTAAACAGTCCAACGAGTACCGCCGCTTTCACAAAATTTTGGTTAAAATTTTTAGTAAATATCATTTAATTCTCGCTTAATTTACCGACTAATAGTTCTAGTCTTCGCGGCTAGACGTTAAAGGTAAACCATCGTTAAAACTTTTAGATACAAGGCTATTTGTCACACTCGACGGTAAAAAACCTTGTGCTGATGCAACCACTGCTTTTGATTCAATTCCAATAATTCTAGCGTTTACTAAGTAACCAGACTGTTGTTTTGTTAACGTGCCCGCTACTGCGTATTTTATTGGTAGGTCACCGCTAAGCTCTAAATAATCTTTGCTAAATACAAAATCGCCATTTGGAGTAACACGAACAAAGTCTGTTGTTTTAAAGTCAATTACAGGAATGCCATACTTATGAACTTCATGAATAAAACTTTCTGAAAGTTGTTTGCCTAAAATATCTGACTGCTGAAAGTCACCATCTAACATAACAAAACTTGTTACTGCAATTGGAGTGCTAGAGTTAACATATTTCATATTCCCTACAAGCTCTTGCATTAAGCCACGAACATAATAGTTAATGTCTTTGTTATGACGGTTTTTGGCTGGTTGCTGATTGGCGAGACCATTCATTTTAGTCAACAAGTGCTGTCGATAATCTTTCTGAAACTCAACACTGGCTTCATTTGCAGACATGTTATTTGATTCACCTGACTCTAGTCGAGGTTCGCGATTTTCAATAATCACAATTTCTTTTTCTATCACTTGCCCATTAGCTGAAACGCTCTTAGAAGCAGAGCTTTGACCATTCTCGGCAGATTCGCCCGCGAACCAATTTGACATCGTTGAGCAGGCCGATAAATTTGTAATTAGTATTGCAGTTAGTATAAGTCTCATGCCTTGCTCCTAGTATTCAGCTCTATAAAGATGATCATTCTTAACTTTCACCTTTTCATGGCTCCACATCGTATTAATTGGGATATAGTCTGTTGCCGCAGCAATAACTTTCTTATCGTTCAGCTTTACTAAACGCACGTTCACAATTACGTTATTTTGCTGTTGTGTGTAATTGCCAATTATTATGTAATCGGCATTTACTTTTAAATCTTCATCATAAATTTCTCTACTAACAAATATATCTGATTTACTTGTTAGCTTGCCTTTTGTCATCACTTTAAACTCAACAACATTTAAGCCTGCTTGAGTCAAAAACGTACTAAAACTTTCTTGAATTTGGATTCCGAATGGCAATAGTGCTCTATTGCTTTCATCAGTCAGCGATTCAGAAGGCAAAAAAGTGCCGACAATAATTGGCCTGTTTATTTCAAATGCATTAGTTGTATCTAAAAGCTGGCGGGCTAATTGCTCAACATAATAATGCAATTGTTTTGATTTTTGCTCGGGAACATATTCACTATACCCTTGAGTTACAGGCGGATTTCGTAACTTTTCCAGCTGTTCAATGGTCGTACATGCGCCCAAAGATAACGAAAGTAATATCAAAAATAGTCTCATAAACCCGTTAACCCAATGGTGAAATTAAAAACATTCTTTATTTACAAAGCAATATAAGTGCCAAGTAAAGTGTAACTATTCTTTTCGGTTTAAGATAAATATCTATGAATTAGTCTACAATGAAGTTAAGTCGAAACTTATAGAATGAACATATGGTCAAAAATGCATTAAAGCCATCTACTCAAAATCTACTGATCATATTATTACTTTGTGTGCCTGTAAGTTTTGTTTATGCTGCTGACAAGTCGAATTCAAAATCTGAAGATTTATTTAATTTAGCACTCACTGATTTATTGAATGTTGAGGTTTCTGTAGCCTCATCCAGTCCTGAAAAAATACTTACCACACCTGCAACAGTTACTCTCTTTACTCGAGAAAAAATCAAGCAATTAGGCATTTCTCAACTGACTCAAATTTTTGACTACATTCCAGGTTTTCATTCTGGTTATAACCCTGCTGAAGGCAACCAATCCGTTTTAATTGCTCGTGGGCATGCACAGAAATATGCAAATAACATTTTATTCTTATATAACGGCCACCGAATTAATGATGATTACACTGGTGGCGTTAGTTATTTTTTACGCTTTTTTGATCTTTCTAACGTAAAACGAATTGAAGTGGTTAGAGGGCCTGGTTCAGCGATTTATGGCTCAAATGCATTTCACGGTGTTATAAATATAATTACGGAAACAAAAAAACACGTCTCTGTCACGTCGGGTACGCCGCTAGATTACAGAGCATCTATGGGTGTGCCATTTTCAGTTGGCGATTGGTCTATAAATTTAAATGCATCGTTATACAAAGATAGTGGTGACGATCTTACGCCAATTTATGACCGGTTTGGATTACAAAATAAGACTTCTGATCCCAAAAGCGCTCAGCAACTTGAACTGTCCATCCAGAATAAAAACCTTAAGTATAGTGTTATGCACCAATCGTCTGAGCGCCAACAATACTATTTATTTCGCCGCATATTTGACGAGCATAACAAAATAAACCTAGATAATTTTTTACAACAAATCGATTACAAAGTTGATCTTAATAAAGACATTGAGTTATCTGTAGGTGGGCAATATTTTCATTC
>CAWUUQ010000169.1:0-6684 GCA_963925625.1 uncultured Psychrosphaera sp. | reverse complement strand
AAAGAGTTCGAAAAAAGAATCTCAGAAAAAGTGTCTGATGGTTTATATACCTCAGCGAGTGAAGTGATCCGTAATATTTCAAACTGTTGATTTTTAACCGCATCTTTTTCAAACAACAATCTCAAACCATCACGGATCACTTCACTCGCTGAGGTATATAAACCATCAGACACTTTTTCTGAGATTCTTTTTTCGAACTCTTTACCTAAAGTAATATTCATATTTAACACTCCAGCCATTAACTCTCTCACATTATGCGCATGATGTGCGCATAGTTCAAGTTTGATGAAAGAAAATAAATAAAAAGCCCGAATATTGCTATTCGGGCTTTTCAATGTTGAGCTATAAACAGCAATGCTATTTATGCACGGAGTAAATTGTTTAATTCACCGCTTACAAGTTCCCGACGTAAGCTATGTACCTACATCCATGTAAGCAAGGCGCTTTATTTACGACGTTTAGTGTTTCTTAAACGAGTAATGAAGCAACGATGAAGTAGGCAATTTGATCAAGCATAAATTACATCATGCCGCCCATACCACCCATTCCGCCCATGCCGCCCATATCAGGCATGCCTGGTGCATCTTTAGATGGAGCGTCTGTAACCATCGCTTCGGTTGTGATCATAAGACCAGCCACTGAAGCTGCAAACTGTAGTGCGCTACGAGTTACTTTAGTTGGGTCAAGAATACCTTCTTCAACTAAGTCACTGTAAGTGCTGTTTGCGGCGTTATAACCGTAGTTACCAGTGCCTTCTTTAACCTTGTTAACAACAACTGATGCTTCGTCGCCAGAGTTAAATGCGATTTGACGTAATGGTGCTTCCATTGCACGAAGGGCAATTTTTATACCGTGAGTCTGGTCTTCGTTATCGCCTTGTAAGCCAGCTAATTTAGCCGCTACACGAACTAACGCAGTACCACCACCGGCAACAATACCTTCTTGAACGGCAGCGCGAGTTGCATGAAGCGCATCGTCTACACGATCTTTTTTCTCTTTCATTTCCATTTCAGTCGCGGCGCCAACTTTAATCACGGCAACACCACCAGATAACTTCGCTAGTCGTTCTTGAAGTTTTTCTTTGTCGTAATCAGACGAAGACTCTTCGATTTGCGCTTTAATTTGAGCAACACGACCGTCAATATTTTCTTGTTCACCCGCACCGTCGATAATTGTTGTATCGTCTTTAGTAATAACAACGCGTTTAGCAGTACCTAAGTCTTCAAGCTGTGCTTTTTCAAGCTCCATGCCGATTTCTTCAGAAATTACTGTAGCGCCAGATAATACCGCGATGTCTTGTAACATAGCTTTACGACGGTCGCCAAAACCAGGAGCTTTAACCGCTGATACTTTAACAATACCGCGCATGTTGTTCACAACTAGAGTTGCAAGTGCTTCGCCTTCTAAATCTTCAGCGATGATTAGTAGAGGTTTACCTGCTTTTGCTACGCCTTCTAGCGTTGGCAATAGTTCGCGAATGTTAGAGATCTTTTTATCAACTAATAAGATGAAAGGATTGTCTAATTCAACAGTGCCATTCTCTTGATTAGTGATGAAGTATGGAGATAAGTATCCACGGTCAAACTGCATACCTTCAACAACGTCTAATTCAGTTTCTAAAGATTGACCTTCTTCAACAGTGATTACGCCTTCTTGGCCAACACGTTCCATAGCTTCAGCGATGATTTGACCAATTTCAGTATCAGAGTTCGCAGAGATAGTACCTACTTGCGCTATCGCTTTAGAGTCTGAACAAGGAACTGAAAGTTCTTTTAATTCTTCGATTGCTGCACGAACGGCTTTGTCGATACCACGTTTAAGGTCCATTGGGTTCATGTCTGCTGCTACCGCTTTAATGCCTTCATTAATGATGGCTTGCGCTAGCACAGTTGCAGTAGTTGTGCCGTCACCAGCTTCGTCATTGGCTTTAGAAGCAACTTCTTTAACCATTTGCGCGCCCATGTTTTCGAATTTATCTTCTAATTCGATTTCTTTTGCTACCGAAACACCATCTTTAGTGATCGAAGGGCCGCCAAATGATTTATCTAAAACAACATTACGACCTTTAGGGCCTAATGTTACTTTAACTGCGTCTGCTAATACGTTAACGCCCGCTAACATTTTCTTACGTGCGTCGTTGCCCAATTTTACGTCTTTTGCTGCCATAATCTTAAATTCCTATTCTTTAATCAGTGTTTTGAAAATAAGTGTTCGAAAATAAATAATCGAAAGATGAGATTATTCTACGATTGCCAAGATGTCTGACTCAGACATGATTAGCACTTCTTCACCGTCAAGTTTTTCAGTTTTAATGCCGTAACCATCATTAAAGATAACAGTGTCACCGACTTTTACATCTAAAGGACGAACGTCACCGTTTTCTAAAATACGACCGTTACCCACTGCAATAACTTCACCGCGAGTCGACTTTTCTGCTGCTGAACCCGTTAAAACGATGCCGCCAGCTGATTTTGTTTCTTGCTCACTGCGCTTAACAATTAAACGATCATGTAGAGGACGAATGCTCATTTGTCATTTTCTCCAAGTTTTTGTGGTTGTAATAAGTCACTAAGATTAGTTGAATAACCTAGTAACAAACTAAAAAATTTCTGTTGGCTGATATATAGGGGTTGGATTACAGATACCAAGGGATGAAGCGCAAATTTTATGAAAAAAAATTGAAATTATTTTTGATTCTTTTTGACAGGACTTTTCTTGGTAACGATCTGTTTATCAACTTTGTTTTTTGTTGAAACAATCGTTTTGATTTTATCTTTAGCAGGAGCCAGCAATTTAAAGGATTCAATGCTTCTAGGCAACTCTTTAGAAACAGCAGGTTTAAGTTCATCAATGAGCTCGTTTACGTCATAACGGCCACAGGCTTCTAGTATTTCTAGCGCTTCAAAGAGATCGAGCTTACGCTCCCCGCGTTCATACTTGGAGATATAGGATTGTGGTTTGTTTAAAGTAGCTGCTAGAACTTTCTGTGTTAATCCAGATTTTTTACGAATACTTTTCAGATACCGTTGAAGTCTAACGCTTTTTTCTTGCCAAGGCTTATTCATGCACGCAAGGTATGCGCAGATAATTAAAATCCCATTTCGGGATTTTTCTGTTGCGAAATAGAGATAGATACAATAGGGTAAATAGGTTGTTTTTGTTTGGGTGTTGGAACTGAAACGTGGAACAACAAAAAGGGCCTAATAGGCCCTTTTTTACTTTCAAATAGCGGTTTGTAACAGGTTGGTTGCTAAATAACGCAATCCCGATTCAATTAGTCTTTCCTTTCAAAGTCAGCATCGATAATCGATGGATCTTTGTTTATTACGTTATCGCTTTGGGTATTGTTATAAGTGTTGTTGTTGGCATTACTATTTTCTGAACCTGCATGGTCAAAAGTTTCGCCCTGTTTATATGAGTCTTGTTGAAATGTACCCTGCTGGAAAGGACTTTGCTGTGAATGTCCATAAGGGCCTTGGCTAAAACCTGCGGCTTTAATGTTTACTCTGTGGCCCACTTTAGAATACATAATCGTTCTAAATACCGGTGTTAATAATAACAGGCCTATAATGTCTGTAAGAAAACCTGGAGTAATTAACAATACGCCTGAAATCAAAATGCAAATACCTTCAAACATCGCCTTTGCTGGTAATGTTCCGCTGGCTAGTTCTTGTTGAATCTTCGACCAGGTTGATAAGCCTTGTTGTTTAACCAGCTTAGTGCCTAAAATTGCGGTGGCAATAATAATAAGAAATGTCCAGCCAGTACCAATTTGTCCACCAACTTCAATCAGTAGCATTAATTCGATGATGGGAACGATGATAAATATAAAAAACAAAGGCATAACTTTCCTTGGTAAGGCTTTTGAAAGCGCTTGGTGTGTGATTTTGGTTTATGAATCTTAAATATGGGACAAGTAGTCATTATTCAAGTACAGTCATTATTCAGTTACAGCACTAACTACGACAATACTTAGGTAGAATGGTTCCAAACTATTTACGAAAACCTTAATTCTAAATGTTGAATAACAAAATGAAATATAAAATCATATTAACTACTTGTCCTGATCTACCTACAGCACACCAAATTGCCGAAGATTTACTTGAACAAGACTTAGTGGCTTGTGTGAACTTATTTCCGTCGGTTGTGTCACTTTATAAATGGCAAGGAAAAGTAGAACAATCAATGGAAATTCAATTATTTTTGAAAACCATTGAAAGAAATATCGGTAAGATAGAGTCTTATATAAACCAACACCATCCATATGATGTTCCTGAATTTTTGGTGGTTGATATAGACAAAGGCAGTCCGGCGTACTTGTCGTGGTTATCGGATGCTACAAATGCTGCAAATAAATAAGCAGCTGAAATAAATTAAAACAAGGTGAAGAATAGATGTTGAGAAAAAGCAGTTGGATTAAGCAGTGGACTGTCGCGATTACCTTAAGTTGGTTGTCTTTGTTCATGGGATCGTTAGCACATGCTGCAGCGCCTGATCCATTGGCTGATATTTTTTCTCAACAAGCTGAATACCTACCTGTTGACGACGCATTCATTTTTGACTTTAAACAAGTCGGCGACAAAATAGTTTTAGATTACACCGTTGCAGAAGGTTATTACCTTTATAAAGATAAATTTCAATTTCAAGCTGAAAACGCGTCAGTATTAGAAGTAATACAAGCGCCCGCAACACAAATTGAAGACGAGTTTTTTGGTGTTGTTGAGGTTTATTTTTTTGAAACTCAACTCACCATTCAATTAAAAGATATTCAAAAAGACGCCTATTTAAATGTACGTTACCAAGGCTGTGCTGAAGCTGGCTTTTGTTATAACCCCGTAGTTAAACGAATTGCGATTACGGAGCTGGCCGCTTCGGATTTAACAGCAGCTTCGATTTCAAATGTCGCAGCAAATAGCTCATCGGAAACAAGCACCGCGCCGAGCTCAGAACAAAACCAACTAGCCGACTCACTCGCAAACGAAAGCCTATTATGGACGCTCGTTATTTTCTTCGGTCTAGGAGTTGGTTTAGCATTCACGCCGTGTGTATTCCCAATGTTCCCAATCTTATCAAGCATTATTGCTGGTCAAAGTAATATGAGCGATAAAAAAGGTTTATGGCTAGCTTTTGTCTATGTACAAGGCATGGCATTAACTTATTCATTGTTGGGCTTAGTGATTGCTAGCATGGGCGTGCAATTTCAAGCGGCGTTGCAACATCCGGCTGTATTGATCAGTGTATCTATTATTTTTGTTTTACTTGCTGGTGCAATGTTTGGATTTTATAACTTACAAATGCCAGAAAAGTGGACTAACAAACTGACTCAAGTTAGTAACAATCAAAAGTCGGGTAACATTGCTGGAGTATTTGTAATGGGACTACTAAGTGGCTTAATCGCATCGCCTTGCACAACAGCTCCACTCACAGGTGCCTTGTTGTATGTGGCACAAACGGGTGACATGGTAGTTGGTTTTATTACTTTATATGTATTGAGCCTAGGCATGGGCTTGCCGCTATTATTGATTGGCGCGTCAGGTGGGAAACTATTGCCTAAAGCCGGTAACTGGATGAATGTGGTTAAGAACCTGTTCGGCTTTGTTATGTTGGCTATTCCTTTGATATTGCTTGAACGAATTATTGACCTCAGTTGGGTGTTGGGCTTGTCAGGAATATTGTTGTTGGTAATGGCTGCGTATTTCCATAGCCAATATTTAACTCAATCTTCGGCCAATGCACGCAGCGGTTTTTGGGTAGTGGCGTTATTAAGCTTCTTATTCGGCTTTTTATTATTAACAAAACCAATATCAAGCGTGCTGTTGCCAGCCACAAACATGCAGCAAGGCAATGTGCCAAACGGTAATGGTTCTAACGCAATGGGCGCTAACAAACACGCTAGTGGATTCAAAATGGTATCGACATTGGCAGAAATCAAATCTGAAATCACTAAAGCAAAGGCGGCAGGGAAACCTGTGATGTTAGATTTATACGCAGATTGGTGCACAGCGTGTAAAGAGTTTGAAGCATTCACTTTTGCCGATCCAAGCGTAAAAACAAAAATGTCTGAGTTTGTTATGCTGCAAATCGACATGACTGAAAACAATGATGCAGACATTGAAGTAATGAAAGCCTACGACATACTTGGTTTACCAACTATTTTGTTCTTTAAAAATGAGCAAGAGTTAACCAATCAAAGAGTAACGGGTTTCATGGGTGCAGAGCGGTTTTTAGGGCACTTAAATAATATCTAAAACCTCATCGTCGGTCATTAGACCAGTATTTTGCTGTTAATTGCTTTTATTTCTCTATAATGGCTATCAATTAGTCCTTATCTGTAGTTTTATATGAATGTTAATCATAAAAACCACATGTAATAAGGGAAAGATAGAAATGAGTAAAGAAGGCAGCAAGATGTCAGCAAATAATACTGTTTTAGTGATCAATGGACCTAACTTAAATATGTTGGGCAGCAGAGAAACAAGTATTTATGGTGATATAAGCCTCTCTAACATTATCGAATCGTTAACAACTCAAGCCACTGAACTTGGATTGAAATTACAAAATGTTCAATCCAATAGTGAAGGCGACTTGGTTAACGCTATTCAAGCAGCACAAGGTAACGTGGATTTTATTATAATAAATCCAGCTGCCTATACACATACTAGTGTTGCAATTAGAGATGCTTTA
>CAWUUQ010000168.1:0-4272 GCA_963925625.1 uncultured Psychrosphaera sp. | reverse complement strand
TTCTTCTAACGTATGAGGCACAATACTTTTAAAGTTTTGTTTTAGATCCCAAGGACAGCCCGTAGCTGGATCTCTAAGTTGGGCCATGATCCAAAGCAGTTTTTCCATCGACGATTTTTCATTTAACATTAAATTACAGTTCCTCAATATATTCTTTAATTTAGTGATCTAGACGTGTAAGCCGAGCAAATTTCTTTAAATTGGATATTCTCAAAAATTTAAAAGTAAGTTAATGTAAGTCTGTGAACAAGCCACCTAGGGACAAAACATGTCATTAAATTCAAAAATTGGAATTGTCGTTCTTCTACTTACACTGTTTAGTCAAACGACTAAAGCCGTTGAACTGGAACATAACGCAGGTTTTGGCGTGCAATATGGTGGATTAATAGGCTATCAACTTTCCACTCAACAGGAACAACATCAATTTCGTGCCGCTGTCGGCGTTATCGGGCTTAGCGGTGGTTACGACTATTTTGTTTCACCCAATGTTTCGATAGGTGCTAGTTATACAAGAACAATTAGAGACCTTACCTCAATAAATCTAAATTATTACCCAAACGGATCTAAAAAAGGGTTCATTATTGGTTTAGATTTAATTTATGCGCCGCCAGAAAGTGGTGGTTTTTATAAATCTCCAAAAGAGAGCCTTAATAAGGTTTTATTTAGTATTGGCTATCGTTTTTAGCTATAGCCTTTTTACATCTATGATTTCATCAACTTGAGTGATTTTATCGATCACTCGGTTAAAGGCACCTAAATTATAGACTTCTAGTTTTAAGCCTATCTTCACGGATTGATCGCTCACGTTTGAGTCAGTCGACATGCCTAAAACATTTACTTTGTCGTTAGCCAAAATAGTAGTGATGTCTCGCAATAATCCACTGCGGTCATTTGCTAAGATACGAACATTTGCGATAAAGCCGCCTGAATATTGTTCCGCCCAACTCGCTTCAATAACACGCTCTGGGTGTTCATCCATTAAGGTATTAAATTGAGCACAATCGGGACGATGAATAGCGACGCCGCGACCTTGTGTTATAAATCCAACAATTTCATCACCGGGAATTGGATTACAACAACCAGCAATATGATTAAGCAAGTTGCCAACACCTTGAAGCATGACGCCATTTTGATTCTTGTTCGACTTTTTACGTGGCTTTTGTATTAGTCTTGGGTCTATTTCCGGCTTGTTTTGTTTACCACATTTAGCTTCAATGTGATTGATGACTTGATATAGACGCACATGCCCGCCACCAATCGCCGCTAGCAAGTCATCTAAAGAATTCATGTTAAAACGAGACACAGCATGCTCAGTTTCACTCCAAGGAATGTTTAACTGATTCAATTCATGCTCTACAAGATGTTTGCCTTCTAGAATATTCTTTTCTTTATCTTGTTGTTTAAACCACGTCTGAATTTTTGCGCGAGCACGAGATGAGTGAACGTAGTCTAAGTTGGGGTTTAGCCAATCTCGTTTTGGGTTTGGCTCTTTGCCGGTAATGATCTCAATTTGATCACCGGTTTTTAATTGGTAAGTAAAAGGTACAATTCGGTTAAAGACTTTTGCACCAATGCAGCGATGGCCTACATTTGTATGAACATAATAGGCAAAGTCTAATGGCGTTGAGCCGCTTGGCAAATCAACCACGTCACCTTCTGGCGTGAATACGTAAACCCGATCTTCCACCACTTGGTTATGTAATTCTTCAGCAAAGTCATTGGTGTCGGCCATTTCCTCTTGCCACTGTAATAACTTACGTAACCAGGCAATCTTTTCTTCGTAACTCGACATTTTGACGACTTTATTATCGCCTTCTTTATATTGCCAATGTGCCGCCACCCCCAGTTCCGCTTCTTCATGCATTTCTTGAGTACGGATTTGAATTTCAATGGGTTTACCTTGTGGACCAATCACAACGGTATGAATGGATTGATAGCCATTTGGTTTTGGCGTTGCTACATAGTCATCAAATTCGGATGGAATATGTCGCCAATTAGTATGAACAACCCCGAGCGCGCCGTAACAGTCTTGAAGCTTTTGAGTAACAACACGAACGGCTCGAATATCAAACAATTGTGAAAAGTCGTAGTCTTTTTTCTGCATCTTTTTGTAAATGCTATATATGTGTTTGGGGCGACCGTAAACTTCAGCATCTACGCCAATATCTCGCATTTTGTTTGTCAATGATTTAACAAAGTCTTCCAAATATTGTTGGCGATCACCTCGGGTTTCTTCAAGGCTAGAGGCAATGTTTTTATAGACTGTAGGTTGTAAGTAACGAAAAGAGTAGTCTTCCAACTCCCACTTTAATTGGCCAATACCTAAACGATTGGCAAGTGGTGCGTAAATATTTTGAGTTTCTTTTGCCGCTAAGACTCGTGTTTCTTCGTCGCCATTTTTAATATCGCGCAAATTTACAATTTGTTGGCTTAGTTTAATAACAACGGCGCGGACATCTTCAACCATAGCCGTTAACATTCTGCGGATTTTTTCCGCTTGAGAAGCAGAGTGTTTTATACGAGAAGACAACAAACCTAAGTTTGCCATTTTTCGAACGGCATCTAGCAACAATACCGTCGACTTTCCAAACTGATTAATAATTAGTTCTTTAAATTTTTTGTCCGTCGCTTGTGGACCATAATAAGGATATAACAAGGCTGCGATTAAGCTTTCATCGTCCATGTTTAATTCAAGCATAATCTCGACGATTTGTAAGCCATGACGCACAAAATCTGTGTCATGAACTTTATGAGCATTTTTATTTTTCTGCTCAGTCAATAGCCACTCTAAGCCATTGGTTAAAACATCTACAGTATGAGACTCCAAGCCTGTTTCAGCAAACCACAGACGAATATTGTGACTAACTAACACATCTTCTAGTTTGTGAACTCGAGTGACTGAAACCACGACTTTTCCTTATAACGTTATTATTTCTCTAACAGAACCATTGCTTCCATATGAGCAGTATTAGGAAACATATTAAGAATTCCAGCTTTTTTCAATCGATAATCTGCAGATAACAGTATTTTTAAGTCACGCACCATAGTGACCGGATTGCATGACACATATAAAATCTGTTTTGGTTTTAATTTGGGAATAGTTTGCATTACCGCAAGTGCACCGTCACGTGCCGGATCTAACAACAACTTATCGATTGGTTTTAACCACTTAGGTGGACGCTTTTCGTCAAATTTCGACAGGTCTGCTTGATAAGCTTCAACATTTGACAAGCCATTTAACTCAGCGTTACGTTTTAATTGTTTGACCATATTCTCAACACCTTCCACACCAATTACTGACTTTGCGCGTTTGGCGATGGGTAAAGTGAAATTACCAACGCCACTAAACAAATCGAGCACGGTATCGTTTTTCGACAACTGCAACCAATCCATAGCCTGAGCAATCATTTTGTTATTTACCGATTGGTTAACTTGAATAAAGTCTTTGGCATTAAATTCAAAAGTAAGTTCATCGGCGAGATAATGGAGCTGTTCTCCATTTGCCGCTTCATGATTGCGTAACACTTCAAACCTATTGTCGTTCAGTTCCATCATCAAATGGATATCTTGATTATCTGCAAACTTGATTAAAGCCGTTAAGTCTTCCTTTGAAAGTGGTGCTGTGACTCTTAAAATAACGCAACTATAGTGGTCTAAATCAAATAGCTGAAGGTGAGTAATCACTTTTCCATTCTCAAGTGCGACGAGTACAGGCTTGATGATTTGACTGATTTTTTCTAAGGCTGGTGTTAATACTGCGCATTCTTGAATATCAACAATATGTTTAGACTTAAGCGCTTTAAACCCTAAGTTAAGTTTGTTTTTAGCCGGCCACCACATGCTTAACCGCGCTGCTCTTCGATATCCCCAAGGTTCGCTATTAATGGCAGGTTGCCAGTCTATGTTGAACTCACTCTGTTTATTGTTTTTCAGCTCGTCATAGCGGCCAAAATTGGAAAGTGACAATTGATTTTCAATAGATTGTTTAAGCGCTAAAAACTTTTGCTCTACCTGATACTCATTATCAACATATTGTAACTGACAACCGCCACAGGTATTAAAGTGTTGGCACTTAGGCGTAATTCGATGGGCACTTGGTTCGATAATTTCTAATGCTTCGCCTTGCAGTACTCGGTCTGTATAAGCTATCGGTTTTATTTTTACGACTTCCCCAACAATGACGCCAGGAACAAAAGCCACTTTTTGATGAGGGTTCGAAACAAGGCCTTTTAACGTTAAGTCATATTTTTCAACTGTCCCATTAAAATGAGG
>CAWUUQ010000167.1:0-12876 GCA_963925625.1 uncultured Psychrosphaera sp. | reverse complement strand
GGTAAAGTTGAGCCTAACGAACCTCAAAAGCAGACAGTTGCAGGGGGAGATTACATCCTTTCAATTACAGGTGAAGACGCGGAATGTATCGCGTATTCCGCTTTAATTGTTGATGTGCCGGTTGGCGCAATTGATGAAGGTTCTGAGGAAGAGGGAGTTGCAGAACACGAAGTCACGGAAGCTTATCAAATTATATTACAGCCGACTTTTGAACCAGTTACAGCTGCAGACTTTGAGAATGGGTTAGTGAGAAATATATCA
The DNA here is from genome assembly GCA_963925625.1 of uncultured Psychrosphaera sp. Taxonomy (GTDB): domain Bacteria; phylum Pseudomonadota; class Gammaproteobacteria; order Enterobacterales; family Alteromonadaceae; genus Psychrosphaera. The sequence continues at coordinate 12,615 of CAWUUQ010000167.1, read as the reverse complement.
CCGCTTACGACTGTAGTTTGGGAAGCGATTGAACGCAGTTATCCTAGAAAACCAGCGCAAAAACATTGTAATTATTTAAAGAATCATAATGAAGAAGTTACTAGTCTAAAAAATGAAATTGAAGACACAGTAAGAGGGCTTGTTCAATTCTACAATTTGTCTGCAGATCAAATGTACGCAGACTTTATTGCAGATAAAGATTCAGAGTCATTTCATGCTGCACAAGACATTATGAAAGGTTTAAAGGCAGCATATAAACACAAATCAAAACTTAGAAAGGAATACTCTGCTGCCGAAATCCGGGTATTTGTATATCGAAGTGAAGAGAAAGATCTTTATTATAATGTTGATAATGGTTGGTACAGAGATGAAGTGATCTTTCTAGGTACAGAAGATCTAATCGAGTTTGTAAAATTAAAAGATTCAAATAACTTAAATGTTGTCGATTTTGTTACGACTAAATTGCACGAAATTGGTCAAGAATGGAATGATCAATCAAAACAAGGTTGGTTAAGTATACGTCAAGATACTTATAGAGATCCTGACGGAACATATAGATGCGGCAATATTGAACGAGCTAGTTTTGATGTTAACGGAATTCATTACGAATTAGCAAACATGGTACCGACAATATCATACGACTCTATAGACGAGTGTGTGAATGAAAACTATGAAAATCCATACGAACGAGGTTTTTATGTTCGTTATGCTGAGTCTAATATCCAGTTTGGCGCTGAGATTTTCTTGCGCGAAGCCCAATCAAGTTTTAACGACCTGCCAGAATGGATAAATGTGAAAGACAAATCAGACCTCGTAGCCGACGATTTAATTAGCTTTATAGAAACTTTAGGTTATCGTTTTGACGAGACGGTAACGGTAGACACAAGTCTTTGGAGAAAAAGTAAGGTTGAAGGCGACATCGCTATTCATAAAGACTCAAACGGTCAATGGCGTAAAGAAACCAAGCAGAGTGATGGTACCACTTTGATTGAGTGCGGAACCGATGGTGAAACTTGGGGCGATTGTAATAACTAAGTTTTGTAGTGCTAAAAAAAATGCCAGCTTATGCTGGCATTTTGATATCAGAAATAATCGTTAAAATTGATTATTCAATTTGACCTCGAATTTCACCACTTGCATGTGTTGCAGAGTGAACATTTACATAATGACCACCCGCTGTTAACTCAGCAAATATTTCAGCATCGATAGCAGCGCCAACCGGGGCTAACCATAGTGCCGTGTCAGTCACATCTTGTACTAATGCTAATAACACAGGACCATTGTCACCAACGTTGCCAGTATGAATATGAGCGCCTGTAGGCGTCATTCCTTCGGTCATAATGCGTGCTTCTATCGCATAGTCATCTTTATTCACTAAAACGTAACCATCGCCACTAGCGGTTGTTACTACAGCAGGGTTTTCTTGCGAGCCGGTAAGTTCAAATGTTGCAAGGAAGTAGTTGTCCGACAATATCTGACCTCTAATTTCACCGCTTGCAAAAGTTGGGGTATGTACGTTTACATAATGTCCCCCCGACATCATCGTGGCATATATGTCTGCATCAATCATAAGGTCGTCTGCGGCCATCCAGATATTTGCGTCAGATTCAGATTGCATTAGCGCAGCTAATACAGCTCCATTCTCACCAGGGCGGCCTGTATGAATATGTGCAGCAGTTGCGTCGCTTACTCCGCTAGTATTAACTTGCAGTTCAACAGCGTAGTTCATGGTGTTTACAAGAGCATAACCGTCACCCATTGCAACTGTAGCTACGGCAGGCGCTTCCTGTTGACCATTTAATGAGAACGTCATTAACGAATAATAATCTGTTAAGATTTGGCCACGAATTTGACCACTAGCAAAGCTTGGTGAATGAACATTTACATAGTGTCCACCACTTAACAGTTCTGCAAATGTATCTGCGTCGACCATCAAGTTTTCTTCACTCATCCAAACATTTGAATCAGTTTCAGACTGAATAAGCGCAGAGACAACTCCACCATTGTTACCAATTCGACCTGCGTGAATGTGTGCGCCAGATGCATCTGTAATTCCACTTGTCACTATTTTTAACTCAATGCCGTAATTCATGTTATTAAGCAGAGCATAACCACTTCCCATAGCATTGGTAGTAATTGATGGGACTTCCTGATCACCATTTAAGTTAAATGTTGCAACCATAAAGTTGTCAGTAACAATCTGGCCGCGAATTGCACCACTTGCAACGTCTGGTGTATGAATATTTACATAATGGCCGCCTGATGCTAACTCGGCAAAAATGTCTTCATCGATCATTAAACCATCAGGGCTCATCCAAACGTTGTCATCGTCCATTGACTGCTCAAGTGCCACTAAAACACCACCGTTAGAACCAATTCTTCCTGTATGTATATGAGCGCCAGTTGCATCACTTACGCCCATTGTCACCACTTTTAAATCAACAGAATAATTGTCCATATTTATTAGTGCATAACCGTCACCCATCGCATCGATGTCAACGGCTGGAACTTCTTGCGAACCTTGCAGCTTGAAGGTGCTTAAAACGAAGTTGTCTGTGAGTATTTGACCGCGAATCTCACCGCTAGCTACTGATTCTGTATGAACATTAACATAGTGACCACCAGACATCAGAACCGCTAACGTGTCGGCATCGATCATAGTGTCTTCAGGCGTTGCCCAAGTATTCATGTCTGCAGTATCTTGAACTAAAGCCACTAATACATCGCCATTAGTACCAATATCACCAGTATGAATATGAGCGCCTGTTGCACCCTCTGCATTCATTGTTACGGCTCTTAGTTCCAACTCTGTAGCTTTAGAGTCATACGTTGCATAACCATAACCCATAGCATTAGTTGCTACAGCAGGGACTTCTTGGCTACCCGATAATTTAAAACCAATGAAGCTTGTTGTTGCATTCACAATTTGGCCACGAACCGCACCAGAAGGGTACATTTCACTGTGCACATTGATATACAGCCCTGCAGCCATTAGTGCAGTGATGTCAGATGATGAAATATCTGTCGCGTCTATTTCAAACATGCCGTCTCCAGCATCTTCAAAAGTAAACAAAGGATCACCATTTTGACCAATACGACCGGCATGAATGTGCGCAGCGGTTACACCCGTTATATTGGAGGCATCTAATGTTGCTTTAACTTGTTTTAGGGTTTCATCAATTTGAATGGTGGCCGTAGCCATTTCTGTAGAACCACTCATTGGGACTTCTTGTTTGCCACTTAAAGCGACTTGAAAGGATTGTGATGCTGAAAATTCAACCTGTGGAATGACGGTTTCAGTTGAATCTTCACCGGCCCCGCAGGCGGTCAGAATAAATAAGCTCGCGAAAATAAGTATACGTTTTATCATTTTGTTTATCCTTGTATTGATAATTTTATTGTTTACTTTTATCTCTCCAACATAACTCTACGAACACAGTTTTTATTTGGATCGCTTTTTATTTAAACAATTTGAAGAGGCGAGTAGTTAAAAAACAAGCAGAGCTAAAAGTTGTTGGTAAAAGCTAAACAAAATAGACAGAGTCAGGGATAAGCATAGTGTATATTTGGGAATTAAAATTAATATCTGGCAAACGCCCCCCGAGGTCAGACATAATTGTTTTAATTAAAAGAATAGAAAGTAATTGTTAGAAAAGGAATGCATCATGAATGCTGTTGTTGTCGCTGTATTGTTTATGGTTGGACTAAGTCTCGTTCGAGTAAACATTGTTATGTCTTTAATTGTTAGTGCGCTTATAGGCGGTGTGGTTGGCGGATTGAGTCTATTGGAAACCGTTAAAGTATTTACTAATGGATTAGGAGGAGGAGCGGCAATTGCATTAAACTACGCCATGTTAGGAGCGTTTGCAGTGACCATTTCTAAATCGGGTGTCACGGATGTATTAGCGAAAAAAATAATTAGCTTGATGACTAAAAAGTCAGCGAGCGCGAGTCAAACTATTTGGTTAAAAAGTGGGCTTTTAGGGATGATTTTATTAGCCGCTATATCATCCCAAAATATAGTGCCTGTTCATATTGCCTTTATCCCAATTTTAATTCCGCCTTTATTACAGATAATGGCAACACTAAAGTTAGATCGCAGAGCTGTAGCTTGTTTAATAACGTTTGGTTTAACGGCGACGTATATGCTGTTGCCTATTGGTTTTGGCAAGATATTCTTAAACACTATTTTATACCAGAACCTAACAGACAATGGTATTTCAATTGCGGTAGGCCAATTACCTATGGTTATGGCTATTCCCGTTTTTGGCATGTTTTTAGGATTACTTGTCGCGTTATTTATTAGTTATAAAGGCAAACGTGAGTATTCCGTTGACAAAATAAAAGCGGTTGAATCAACAGATATTAAAATTAAAGCTAAACATCTTTGGGTCGCTGTAGTGGCCGTAGTTGCAGCTTTAGTTACGCAGTTATATACGGATTCAGTCATCATTGGCTCAATCAGCGGATTAGCGATTTTTATTGCTGGTGGCGTGTTAAAAGTTGATGAGACCCAAGATGTGTTTTCTAAAGGCGTTATGATCATGGGTGTCTTTGGTTTTATTATGATTTCAGCGGCAGGTTTTGCTGAAGTTTTAAAAGCAACACAAGCCATTGACTCCCTAGTTAATTCGACGATTGGATTAGTGGGTAATAACAAACTGTTGGCAGCGTTACTAATGTTAACAACGGGTTTATTAATCACAATGGGCATAGGCTCTTCGTTTTCAACCATTCCTATCATAGCTTCTATTTATGTGCCATTAGCTTTAGGGTTTGGTTTCTCTCCGCTTGCGACAGCAGCTTTAGTAGGAACAGCAGCTGCGTTGGGTGATGCAGGTTCACCAGCCTCAGATTCCACTTTAGGTCCCACGTCTGGCCTGAATGTTGACGGTCAGCATGATCATATTTGGGACACGGTTGTTCCTACTTTTATTCACTTTAATATTCCGTTGATTATTTTTGGTGTGTTTGCCGCCATGGTCCTGTAGTTGCAGTTAAAAGAGTAGGATTCGAAATTAAAATAAAAAAAAGCCCACTTGAAACTAACAAAGTGGGCTTTTGGTTGGAGAGATTTAAACGCTTAAATTAAGCGTATTCTTTATTTATAGTTATTAAAGAATCTAGTTGCGGCAACCGTGTAGTCAGCACGGCTAACTGTATCGTTACCATTGAAGTAGGCCACAATAGTAGGCTCTAAGTCATATGGACCTTGTTGAGTCTCAAATCGTGCATTTAAGATGCCTAAGTCTAGTGCCAACTGAACATAACCTTTAAGGTCTGCAGGAATGTTAGCTTGGTCTGACAATGCAATTCGCTCACTGTTAAATATTGCCGTTACATCACCACTAAAAGCTTCTGCTTCGTTTTGTAATGCTAGAGACTGTACAAAAGAATAAGCAAGTTGGTTACGGTCAACTGTTTCACTTGGGCCAAAAAAGTCTGAGTCAGTCTTTAAAACCGGATCTTGTTTTTGGTCACGGTTACGTAAAGCAGAACCTTTTTCGCTTACTGCATTAACAGCTGCTGCAACAGAACCCGATACATCTAAATATTGTTGTGTTGTTGCTAAGTTAGATTGACGAACACCAGCACCTAACGTTAGAAAATCTGCCAATTCAAGACGAGTTAAGTCATTGTCTGGATTAAAACCATTCGCATCAGCGTCTACTAACTCTTCACTGACTGCATATTCAATAAATGAGCGAGCTGGGTGGTTACTAACATCGCCTAGGCCTTGGTAACCATCGGTTTGGATGATTTTAACGGTAACGTCAATATTGCCAGGTGCGGCATAACCGTTGGTTGCATTGACAGGATCTACATCAACACCTGAAAGTCCGCCAATGCCGTTTGCTTTTAGTGTCCAAGTGCCTTTTTCTGCAGGTGCAGTAACCGCAATGTTTTGGCCTAGTACAGGTAGTGCAATGCTTGAACCGTAACGTTTACCAGATGGGCTTGTTAAAGAAAGGCCCACTGTATTGTCGTCAACATTTGCACGAACCATCAACAGTGAAGCTGCACTGTTTACTTCAATTTCAACGCCTGTGTTATCACCAACAGGGCTAAAAGGAACAACTTCTGGATATTCTTTTTGCACCGATGTTAATGCTTGTGCATTAAAGTCTCGTTTTAGTTTTGTTGTATTTCCAAAAGATAGGTTTTGGTCAACAACGGACTTAACAGCAGCGTAAGCATTTACATAACCCGCACCCGCTTCCCAAGACTCACGTCCAGGCATGTTCGTTGCTGTTTCTTGTAAGATAGACTTAACTTCACGCCACGTAAGGTTAGGGTTTGCTTCAAGCATTAATGCCACAACACCTGAAATATGAGGTGCAGACATTGAGGTACCGCTCATTGAAGTGTAATAAGGTACGTGGTTAGGATCCATCACTTCACTGTCGCTCGCAATGCTTAATGCACTTAAGCTAGATAATGATGCACGAGCCGAAATAATATCAACACCAGGCGCTGTTACAGTAGGGCGATCTTCCCATTTGAATAATTCGCCATCAACCATGACTTCTCCACCCTTGTCTTTTACACCACGAGAGCTGAAGTCTGCTAATTTACCGTCTTTGTCACCAGCGGCAACAGTGATTACCCATGGCGCTTTCTTAAAGTTACCAGTGATAGTTGCTTCGCCACTACCAGAGTTACCCGCTGAAAATACAACGATAACGCCACGGTCAGATAATTCTTTTGTAGCAACGTTTGTTGGGTGATCAGGATTAAAGTCCGAACCCGTATCGCTTGTTTGACCAAATGAATTTGAGATTACTCGAATGTTGTAGTCATATTGGTGTGAAAGCGCGTAATCAAAACCACCAATAGTATCGAGAATAAATAAACCAGCGCCTGAACCGTAACCTACAATTTTTGCACCAGGAGCAACACCTTGGTGAAGGCCTTTAGACATTGCACCGTTACCACCAATAATACCGGCAACGTGAGAACCATGACCACCAGCGATGTCGGTGTTAGCCGTATCTTCTTGATATGAAATAGGCAGAATGTCAGACAAAGAATTTAAGTTTGTTTGAGCTAATACGTTTTGAACAACATGATTTGGGTATTTGATATCAGTATGAGTACCATCAACACCTGAGTCATTAACAACAACACCAATTCCGCGACCGGAATAAGGCATACCTAGATTACGCATTGAAGAGTCATCACGTAAACGGTCAACACCGGTGATTTGAGTTGCACCTGCATTTTCTAATGATAATGGAGCGTTGTACCAAACTGAACGCACTTGGTCTGATGCATAAATACTTTCAATTTGTGACTTTGTTGCCGTGATGCCAACGATAGGTAGTTGGTTCAAGCTTACGCCACCAGTAACACCTGCAGACTCTAGTACGTTTAGTTGGTTAGTGTTTACTTTGCCTTTCCCTTCAAACGTAACAATAACTTCAAAAACTTCTTGTGTGTCGGCGGTAGAAAGTAGGCTTTGTAATTCAGGGCCAAATGATTTTGCAGATACGTTTAACGACATAAACGTTAAGCCAGCGCCAATAAGGCTAGCGACTAACTTTGAATTTTTTAGTTTTTTATTAAGCATTGGAAATACCCTTTTTGTTTTAGTCTAACGAGAGTGACAAAAAAAAAAGGGTTTAAATATCGGGGGAAACCCCCAATTTGAAGTGGTGAAACTACCTTAAATAAGTAAGTTGTTTTTAGCTGCGTAACGCACTAATTCTGCGGCATTAGCAACATCAAGTTTATCTAAAACTTTACCTCGATGATTTTCTGCAGTTTTTACACTGATATCTAAAGAACGAGCGATGTCTTTGGTGGTTTTACCTTCAATAATGAGATGAAACACTTCGCGCTCTCGTTTAGTTAAGTTTTTATAAGGGTCTTGCCATTTTTCCGATGGCTGATTGTACTGAGAAGCAAGGACACTAGCAGCGTATTGGCTATAGTAAGTTTTGCCAGCAGCTAGTGCCTTTACGGCATCAATAAGTTCATCGCTGGCACTGTCCTTTAACAAATAACCTGACGCACCTGCTCTTACCATATGTATAACGTACTCTTGCTCTTCGTGCATAGTAAGTACTAACACCTTTGTATCAGGGAGCACTTCATGGAGTCTTTTTACCGCTTCCATGCCATTTAATTCAGGCATGCTGATATCAATAACGATAACCGTTGGTCTAAATTGCAACGCTTTTTCAATGGCTTCTAAACCATCTGCAGCTTCGGCTACCACACGGCATTCTTCATCTCTGCTAAGTAGGCTTACCAAACCCTGTCTTAAAATTGTATGATCATCAGCAATTAATACACTAATCATGAGTTTCTCTCCCAGTGACTAGCACCTTAATTTCACAGCCTTCGTTCGGTTGTGAATTGATCGTTAATTGTCCACCAAAAGCCGTGACTCTGTCTTGCATCGCACCGAGTCCAAAACCATTTGGGTTATCTTGAGCTTCTTGCGGTAGTCCGACGCCGTCGTCGATAATCTTGATCATTAGTACCTTATCAGTCGCAATTAAATTAATGGTAATTAATTGAGCTTGCGCGTGTTTTATTGCATTGGTTAATGCTTCTTGAATAATGCGAAATGCTAACGTTTGAGTGTCGTTATCAAGTGACGTGCTGACTTGGTGATGCAGCTGTATTTCAGACTCTGCGGGTTCACCCATAACTCGTACTAACCATTCAAGTGCTGGTATTAAGCCTAGGTCATCTAGAATACGAGGGCGCATTAAACGTGAAATGACGCGAGTATCAGAGAGTGCTTGTCGGGCTAAATCTATACTTTCTTCAAGCTCAACACCGTCATTTAATTTATTAACCTGTTGCAGCTGATTAATTAACGCCGTTAACAACTGCCCAACGCCGTCATGTAATTCTCGAGCAATATGTTTACGTTCGTCTTCTTGGACCCGCCAAACTCGTTTTGCGAGGCCACGCATTTGTTCATTTCCCGAAAATAACTGCTGTGAGATCTGTCGTTGCTTTTCGTTAAGTTGCGCGACTAATTTTTCAATGTCCGTATTATCATTCACGATTTAATAAGTCCTGAGTTTTGTCGTTTTTTGGCTCATTAGAGTGTTCAATTGCAAGATCACTGAACAAATCACTAAATTGTAAATAGTTTTGTTTGTTTATAAACTCTTCATGTTGCTCAGCCGGAATGTTCTCTAGCAATTGACTGAGCTTTTGCTTCACTTTAATTAAATAACGGCCTGGGCTTTCGCCATTGGTTAACGCCAGTTGCGCTCTTAAGCGGTCAAATTGAAAACTGCGCCAATAGTCGCCTAATTTACGAAGTACTAATTCAGATTTCCGTAGGGTAGCCGCCATATCAGTATATTGTTTTTGATAATATTGGTGAATCGCAAGTAACTCTAGATACTCAACATATTCATATTGAAACAAAGAAAAATCCACCGAGCCCAAATAAGAGAGCTGTTGAGACAAGTCTACGTTCCCATTACGCAAAGACTCTTTAGATGAGAGTAAAAGTTGATTTATATATATCGAATTATGACCACGGTCAATTAGGCTCGCATTTAAATAGTCTGAGGCAGACTTAGCACTGTTTCCCGTTAATACTTCCGTTAAATATTCAAATTTTGACAAGTATTCTTTGTTTTGAATTTGTAAGACATAAGGTTTAATTTCGGCTAGTTTATTCGCTGCTGATGTGTTGTCGCCTATTTGCAAATACCAGTCAGCCAACCATAAGCCAAATTCATTGATTCCTCGTACGTCGCCAAGTTTAAACGTTTGCTCAAAAATTAAATTCAGTTCATTCTGGCTAGCCGTAAAATTGCCTTGTAAAAATGCGAGCTTGGCAAGATAACCTTTCGCAACAATAATTTCTTCCACACTGCCTACGCTTTCTGCATCTTTAAGTGAGTTATTAAATATGTGGTATGCGTTTCGCCAGTTGCCTTTTGCTAATTCTAATTGACCTAAGTTCTGTCTTACACGAACAATTCCAATATGAAATTGCGCCTTTTGATAAATTTGTTCTGCTTGACGCCAATACACAAGTGCATTGTCTGAATTTGACAACATGTATGATGCAAAGCCAATGTTATTCATACTTTCTGCTTGTAATCTTAAATCGGGTAAATCCATGCGTAACGTTAATGCATCTTTAAAGAATGTTAGGGCATCTTGGTATAAGGCTTGTTCTTCTTTTAACAAACCAAGTTCATTATAAATGTTTGAAATGCCTTCTGGGCTATTTACATTTTCATAAATATCTAAACAGTGAAGTAGATTTGTTTCCGCTTTGTCATGTTCGCCAATTGAGATATGAACTTGGGCGATATTTAATAGCGTTTTTGTTGTGCCTGCGATGTCACCAATTTTTTTACGTATTTCTAATGACTGTCGGTAATAATCAAATGCTAAATCGGTTTCACCTTGTTGCTCATAAACAACACCAAATGCATTCAAGGCTTCCGCTTCTAAATAGGTGTTGTTTAGTTTTTTGGCAATGACCAATGCTTTAGTAAAATATTCATCTAATGCAATGTCTAGGTTGCCCATGCTGTATGCCGTTTTGCCAAGTAAAAACCAAGCCTCAGGATGTTGTGGATCAATTTTAACAAGATCTTTCAGGATGGATTCTGCTTTTGCTGGCTGCTGGATGAAGTTATAAAAATTAGCGACTGTGATTTTTAGCTCTGGATCATACGGGAACACACTTAATAGTTGCTGATAGTCTTTTTCTGCCTCTGGAATTTTTTCAGCTAGATCGTTTAATCGAGCATTGGCAAAGATGTAGTTGTAGGTATTCTTTTTAGCCAGTTCACGAGTCTTGATATAACTCTGTTCCGACTGATAATAGTCACCTTCTTTTAAGTATAACTCGCCTTGTAATAACCAAAGTTGCGCCAGTGTGTCGTCTTTTTGGATTAATACATTAATAGCTTCATGGGCTTCGGCATATTGACCATTAAGTATGAAGGATTGAATGGTTAATATTTCTGGACTGTTGTTAGGCGTTTTGTTTATCGCCTTCGATGACTCTTTGAGTTGAAGTCTTTCCTTTACTGCTGATAAAAAGTCCTTGCTACTTTTTGCCCAGTTGTTGGTATCAAAGTTGATACTAATAAGTTCTTCAGATTCAACCTCAAAACCTTCTATGGTTCGTAAATCAAAATTAACTTGGAATGTGTTATTGCCTGACTGAATAGGCTTTATTTTTATAAACACATCAACATTAAGTAAATCTGACAATAACTCTAATTGTTTATTACTTAAGGGCGGTTTTAAACCGAGCATATGATACAAGTCTTCAATACGATTCTGATCAATGACACGTAATGTAGAAATATGACTCATTTCATTTGTTAAGAAACTTGCATACTGATTGTTATTAAATAACGAGTTTTTTTCTAATGGAAGTATTGCCACAGAATAATGATCAGTAGCCTTAGATTTTATTTTTTTATCACCGTTAATCGTCAATGCAATAGTAATGGTAATCGCAACAGCAATGACAACACCTAAAAGCACCCTCGTTAGACGCGATGCAATTGTTTTATCTTTAGATGGTTCATCAAGCAATACGTTAAAATAAGTCTGTTGTGCTTCTTCAATGTTTTTTGGTCGAGCAGTAGGATGTGGAGCAATTAATGATAGCGTCCACTCTTTCAGTATATTTAGACCTTTGTCTTTGGCCGAAAACTTAGGTTTTATAAGTAACTTTTGTTTCAGGACTTCTTCAATTTCATTTCCCTGAAAGGGCAGTGCATGACAACAAAGCTGATATATTAGAATACCGGCGGCGTATAAATCTGTTGTTGCATTAATGATTCCAGTTTGAAGATACTCAGGCGGCGCATAATATGGCGTGCCCGCTAAAACAGTCGACGTCATGTCTTTGTTAAAAACCGATAATCCGAAGTCGGCAATGAATAGACGACCGGTATTATCTAACATGATATTTTCCGGCTTTATATCTTTGTGAGTGACACCAGATCGTTCTGCAAAAGCTAGTCCATCCAACAATTGTTGAATGATATCGAATGTTTGGCCAGCGGAAATTTTTTCACCAGCCATAATATTTTCTAAACTATCACCCTCTATCCAGTCCATCGTTATAAAGTGTAAATCTTCGTGCTGATAATATTCATGAACGCGGATGATATTAGGGTGACTAAGTTGGCGAACTAATAATAACTCGCTTTTAAAATCAGCAATGACTTGCTCGTCACTGCTTAAGGATTTGTTAAGGACTTTGATGGCAATTGAAGTATTAAGCTGAAGATCTAGGGCTTTATATACAAGTCCATATCGCCCTTGGCCTTGTAAACTTTCGATTTGAAAACGACCCACTAACATCTCTCCAGGCGCAAGTGGCTTGGATGTATGTATTATTTGTGTCGCGTAAAGTGAATCTGTCTTATTAGACGATTTAGGATCTTCGTTAACGCTCATACTACCTTTGTTAAACTAAATTAGTGGCACAAACTTAGCAAACTATAGTCTTTAGAGTCAGATGTCCGTATCGTATTATCATTAAGAATAAGTTGAAGTGAGTCTATTGATTGTTGCAACAATATTGTTTGAACGGTTGCTTCAATTTGAGCACTCATATTTGTCAGAATTTCTATATCTAGTTCCGTTAGAACTTTG
>CAWUUQ010000166.1:0-3432 GCA_963925625.1 uncultured Psychrosphaera sp. | reverse complement strand
TATAAAAAATTCACTTATGAACCAGAGATTATTCATATCAAAGGAGAAAGTCCTAAAACGATTGAAATTAAAAATACTATTTGGGGCCCGGTTATCGGACAAAATGAACGCTCAGAAGACATTGTTTTAAGATGGGTTGCTCACGACAAACAAGGAGTCAACTTTAACCTAATTGGTCTAGAGACGGCAAAATCTGTTCCTAAAGCTATTACTATTGCCCACTCAATGGGCATCCCTGCTCAAAATTTTGTGGTTGCTGGAAAAAATGGTGATATCGCATGGACAATTGCAGGTCCAATGCCTAAAAAATTAACAAAAGTAAAATCTCCAGACTGGCAAGTACCTCAAAACTGGGCATCGGGCGAATATGCTTGGCAAGGGTATTTAGCCGCCAATGAAGTTCCTGTGATCATGAACCCTAAAAGCAGTCGAATTTGGACTGCGAATAGCAGAATTGTAGGTGGTAAAATGCTAACAAAAATTGGCAACGGTGGTTATGCATTAGGTGCTAGAGGCCTTCAAATTAAACAAAACCTTGAGTCAAAGTCATTCTTTTCTGAGCAAACAATGCTCAACATTCAAAATGATGACAAAGCGCTATTCCTGAAACGTTGGCATGCTTTATTACTGGATGAAGTTTTAACGGAAAACTTTGTAAATGAACAGCACCTTCAAAAAGCTTTACATCATGTGGAAAACTGGCAAGGAGCGGCATCAATCGGCTCTGTTGGATATTCTATTGTTCGACAATTCCGAATAAACCTTAGAGAAAACTTGTTTGATGCGCTTCTCTCTGACCTTTCTGAACATGTAAATTACCGCGTGAATTGGTCACCTATTCGTCAGCAGTTAGAAACGCCAATGTGGCAGATGATTACAGAAAAGCCCAAACATTTATTACCTCCAAATACTGAAAGTTGGTCAGCATTGCTTGAACAAACATTTTTAGAAACCGTGAGAAACTTAGAACATGACCATGAAGACTTAGACAATGCGAACTGGGGAACTCTCAATATGACAAGTGTGCAACACCCTTTATCAAAAGCAATTCCTCCACTTGCTTGGCTGTTAGATATGCCAAATCAGCCAGCCAACGGCGACAGTTATATGCCACGAGTCCAAGGTCGCTCATTTGGAGCGTCAGAACGATTTGTTGTTTCACCTGGTTATGAAGAGTCAGCAATTCTTCACATGCCAAGTGGTCAAGCAGGTAATCCCTTAAGTCCTTACTATGGTGTTGGCCATAAACAGTGGGTTGAAGGCCTGCCGTCGCCGCTATTGCCTGGAAAAACAAAATACTCACTTTTGTTATCTCCTTACAAAGATAAACCAGTGAAACAGTACTAAAAACAGCGGCAAAGTTAACTTTATAATCAAACGTATCGTCAGAACCAAAGGAAAAACAGATTGAGCATTATTAACCATGAAACAGACCCAGTGGGCTTACCAACTCTTCGTGCCCAGATATCGGAACTTGATCAATCTATATTGGCTTTTTTGTCTAAGAGGCGAAATTTATCGAAAAGCGTGGCAAAGGAAAAAATAAGGACGGATAAGCCGGTTCGAGATATTGCCCGAGAAGAAAAAATGTTGGTCAATTTAATAGAAGAAGGCCAGAAAATTGACCTTGATCCATACTTTGTAAAACAAGTTTTTCAAATAATTATTGAAGACTCCGTCTTGCATCAACAAGCTATTTTGCAACACCAACTTAATCATTCTGCAACGGGTTCCGACATAAATCGTGTTGCATATTTGGGAAGCCATGGTTCTTACAGCAATTTAGCGTGTCACAAGTATTTTTCGCGTTTTCCCGGCGAATTAAAACCCATGGGTTGCGCAAGCTTTAAAGAGATCATTGAGAAGGTTGAGCACAAACACGCGGATTATGGCATTTTACCGATTGAAAACACTTCTTCAGGAAGTATTAATGATGTTTATGACTTGCTTCAGCATACTCACTTATCAATCGTTGGCGAACTTACTCAACCTATTAACCACTGTATGGTTAGTGCCGTGCCAACTAGTTTTGATAAGATTAAAAAACTTTATGCACACCCACAGGTTTATGCCCAATGTAGCCATTTCCTGACACAATTTAACAATGTTGAAATTGAGCATTGTGAAGCCTCTTCAGCAGCATTTGAAGCCGTTCAAGATGATACAACCGGAACAGTCGCGGCGTTAGGTAGTGGTGAAGGCGCTCGTCTTTATGGGCTGCATATAATGGCTGAAGCGCTTGCTAATCAGAAAAAAAACTACAGTCGTTTTATCGTTTTGGCAAATACAGCTATTAATGTTGCTAGCCAAGTACCAGCTAAAACCACATTGATCATGTCAACAGAACAAACACCTGGTGCACTAGTAGACGCTTTATTGGTACTCAAAACCCATGGTGTAAACATGAGCAAACTTGAGTCGCGCCCAATTACTGGCAACCCTTGGGAAGAAATGTTTTATGTTGATGTAGAAGGAAATATTCGAGATGAAAATCTAGAACAAGCCATAGAAGAATTAAGTTCTATAACTCGTTTTTTAAAGGTTCTTGGTTGTTACCCTAATGAGGAAGTGATCCCTGCAAAAGTTAAACGTTAATCAATATATCTAATTGGAGATGATGAGTTATTCGAAAGCGACTGCTTAATTTCATCTACATGAGACTGAACTTGACTCAGTGTTTCATGCAAAAACATGACACTATCACCATTAATACTTTCACTTGAAACGGTTGATTCTAGAGACTCGGCCGCTTTTCTTAGTTTTTCTAACGACTCTTTTATTTCTGACATGTTATGTCCTAGCTATTTGTATGTGTAGAGTGTGCCTTACATCATCCGCTAATACAATTAACGAAATTGTAACAAAATTAGGTGCATGATTTTAAAGGCTATTTATTATAAGGTTGTTGGTCGCAGAACGGCGTTAGTGAGTCTAAACGGGTTTGAATGTCACGTACGAAGGCTACCTTTCTATTTTTAAGCTCCGGGTGATGAAGTGCATCCTTGTATTCTTGAATAGAAACTATCTCCATATTTATTTTGATCTTTTTGAATACTCTCGGTAATTTTTGCCCTGGAATTTGAACATGATGTAAACCACCGCTATAGACAAACAATACATTTCCATGGTCAAGTTCTTCGATAATGTCTGCCACTCCGGCTCTTACTGACATAGGCTTACCAAATTTATCATTACCGTCGTGTCTGCGCATCCGCCCTTCTGGCAAAATCGCGACAATGGCATCATCATTAACTTGGGTTAAAAAGTGTTCCCATGAATCATCCCTTTTACGGCTAATGGGTATTATTCCAGGAACTAATGCGTGAAAAAAACGACCTACAACAGGACGGTTTGCTGTAATGTCGGCGATGGGTACTAACAAATGTCTTGCTATTTTCCATAAAAATGAAAATGGCGCGAGTCGAACAAATA